>NZ_JBSGFZ010000014.1:70845-228516 GCF_053603655.1 Kribbella sp. NPDC004138 | reverse complement strand
GTCGCCTCGGGGTAGAAGACATGCGCCGACCCGCCGGTGACGTCGATCGCCTGCGGGCGTGCGGGGTTCTTGTGCAACAGGACCGCCGCTAGGGAACGGCGGGCCGCACGACTCACGGCGTCATCTGGTCGGATCCGGCGTCGTAGCGGCGCAAGGCTCCGGTAACTGTCGGCCGGGGCTGGCCGTCGATGTCCGGGCTGGGGGCCGTCACGGTGTAGCTGAAGCCGGTCGTCGCGGTCCCCCACCGGACGACGGTGTTCGCGCCGCCCAGGCCCCGCGCCGACGAGGCCGGGGCGCCGGTGGCCAGATGGAAGTCGCCCATCAGGTCGGGCGGCAGCAGTTGCGCCACGATGACCGCCTGGCGGAAGGCCGGGTAGGACCGGACCGCGAGGATGTTCACCGAGACCTCGTACGGCGACACGAACCGGGGGTCCGCCGACGAGTTGGTCGCGTCCGGCGCCGTCCCGGTGGTGTCCTGCAGCACCGAGTGCGTCGGTGTCAGCAGGGCGTCGGGGACGTCGGCCACGCCCAGATCCCAGGTGTTCACGGAGTTCGCCGTACCGTCGGGCAACTGACCGCCGATCCCGTACACGTACCCGCCCGAGAACGAGCCGGCCCGGTTGTCCCAGAACACGTCGTTCAGCAGCGTCGGCTTGCTGAACGTCGTGGCCGCCAGCGTCGCCGATCCGGGGAACAACGACGTGGTGCGCAGTCTCGCCTGCAACGGGTCGCTGTTGGCCGCGGTCGACAGGCCGGCCGGAGCCGGCAGACCGTTGCTGGTCACCGCCGAGGCCGTCGTCAGGTTCTTCGTGATCGTGTTGTTGACGACGTTCACGAACACCGCGTCGTCGAGCGCCAGCCCGCCGCCCTCGTGCGCCGAGATGTTGTCGGCGATCGTGTTGTTCGTGATCGCGACGGTCTGCGGATCGGACCGGGAGATGTGCGACCCACTGACCTGGAGCAGCCGGATGCCGCCGCCGTCGTCGTTCGCGAGGTTGGCCTGGATCACGTTGGCGTCGATCGTCACCGGACCGGATCCCGGCGACAGCGCGGTCGGTGTGGCCGGCAGCTCGCCGGCGATCATCACGCCGCCGCCCTCGTCGTAGGAGGCGTTGAACCAGATCCGGTTGTTCGCGATCCGGCCGCCGGTGCTGCCGCCGGGATTCGCCATGTACCCGAAGGCGGTCAGCGCACCGCCGTACTCGGCGGAGAAGTTCCCGCACAGCGCGTTGTCGACGACCTGGTAGCCGTCGCTGCCGGTGAACAGCCCGATCCCGCCGGCCAGGTTGGTGCCGCCGTTGTCGCGGAGCTGGTTGCGCGCGATCACCGGGTCGTAGTTGCGGTTGTCGCCGAGGTACGGCGTGCCGATCCGGACACCGCCGCCGTACGAGCCGCCGTTGCCGTGGATGACGTTGTCGGTGAGCCGCAGGCCGCGGACGTTGGAGTGCACGTAGACGCCGCCACCCTGCGTGACCAGCGCGCCGTCCGCGCCGTACGGCGTGCTGATCGCACCGGTCAGCACGTTGACGTTCCCGGGGATGTCCGCCTGGGCGCCGCCGGTGATGCTCAGTCCGTCCAGCGTCACGGACCAGCTTGCCGGGACGAACCCGGCCCGCGCCGGATCGTCCAGGACGGTGACGACCGCCGAGTCCGGCACCGCCGGATCACCGGAGTACCGCAGGCCGCTGAGCAGGTTGATCCACGCGGTCCCGTTCGGGTTGTCCAGGTTGAAGCCGGAACCGTCGAGGATCGAGCCGGGGACCCAGGTGCCGGACGGGTCGAAGCCGCCCGGACCGACGCCCTGGATGCGGACCTGGTGATGCACGATCAGGTTCTCGTTGTAGTCGCCGCGCGGGTTGGCGCCGGTCTGCGCGTTCGGCCACACGACCACCAGCCAGTACGGGCGCAGCCGCGTCGGCGTCGCCGCCTCCAGGGCGGCCTGCACGGTCTTGTAGGTCTTGGTCGGTCCCACCTCGGCGATCAGCGGGCTGGCCGCCGACATCCCGGCCAGCAGCGGGATGTTCAGGCCGAGCACCTGCAGGGTGAGACCGTTGACGCTCTGCTTGCCGTTGTGCCCGGTGATCTCGAGTACGGCGGCACCGGTCGCGAAGCCGACCGGGACGGTGAAGGTGATCTTCTTGTCGGTCCAACTGGTGACCGACATCGTCGTACCGTTCAGCGTCAGCCTGTCCGGGCCGCCCGCGTCTCCGAAGCCGAAACCGGTCACGGTGATCGACCGGTTCGCGTCGCTGCGCCGGATGTACGGCCGGTCGACCGCCAGCAGTTGCGGGACGTTCGGGCCGAGGTCGCAGATCGTCGGGTTGACGGTCGTCGTGTCCGGTGCGAGCACGGTCGCGGCGACCTGCGTGGGTGCCTCGTCCGTCACGGTGAACAACCCGGGCCAGGCCTGGAAGTTCGTCGCGATCGTCCGGAACCGCGGGTTGTAGTCGGGATTCAGCGCGCCCGGCTGACCGGGATCGTTGCCGACGAACCGGTACATGTTCGGGCACGGGCCGGCCGGCAGCGGACAGTTGTACGTGCCCGTCGACGGCTCCAGCGCCTCGTACAGTCCGTTGAAGTCGGTGTGCACGGTGTCCACCAGCCGGCCGGACCAGTCGTACAGGCCGACCGGGACGAACGGCAGACCCTGCGCCTCGCCGTAGTTGACACTGCGCTTGTCGAGAGTCAGGCCGAGGTCGTTCAGCGTCAGGCCCCAGAAGTGGGTCGGGATCGGCACATCGGTGAACAGGCTGAAGTTCGGCGCGGTCGCCTGGTTGGCGCGCAACCCGACCAGCTTCGCACCGCACGACGGGCGCTCGTACCCCTGGAAGGGGCTGCCCCCGCCGGCGTTGAAGTTCGGGTTGGTCACGTTGACCGTGTGCAGCGGTCCGGCGCACGGCGAGATGATGCCGGCCTGCTGCGAGGGCGGCTCGGCGGGTGGCGTCGGCGTCGGGTCCGGCGGACCGGCCGGATCGTCGGCCTGTGCCGGGGTCGCCGGCGGGTAGTTCTCCTGCGGCAGGTAGGTGTCACCGTCGAAGACGTTCACGTCCTCCTCGCTGGTGACCTTGTACATCGGCTTGCCGTCGACCGGGTCGTTCGGGATGTCCACCGAGACGAGGTAGTCGCGGGCCGGCAGGTCCTGTTCCTGCCCGTCCGGCAGCGGCGCGTACAACTCCAGCCCGTCCGGGTTGTGCACCGTGTCCGTCGGCGGGTACAGGTTGATCTTCGACGTGGTGAAGCCGTAGTTGCCGTTCACGGTCTGACCGCCGCCGGCCCTGTCGCTGGCTCCGACCGTGACGCCCATCATCGGCGCCTCCACGCACAGGCGGTTCTCGGTCGTCCCGAACGCGGGCAGCGCCTGCTGATCGGTCAGCGGCCGCCCGTCGTACGTCCGCGCCGTACAGCCACGCGGCGGCGCCCACTCCTCCGACGTGTACGCCTCCTGAACTTCGGGTCCCTTGACGAACGCGCCGTACGCCGGGTTGTCGACCAGCCCGCCGTTGCCGTCGGAAATCTGCTTCGGCTCGGTCTCGTAGCCTTGCCGGCAGAGCTCCGCCGGGGTGCTGTCCGTGCAGGCCTTCGGCAGGTACAGGCGCACCGGGACCCCGGGGATGCCCGGCTGGTACGGCTCGGTCGCCGCCATCGCCGGGTCCAGTTCGTTGCGGGTGGTGTCGTAGGTGACCGTGCCCACGATGCCGCCGTTCGTCCCGGCGTCGTACGGCTGGACACCCCAGTCGATCCGGCCGCGCAGGCCGATGATCGGCAGGAAGTTGATGTCCACCAGGCTGCCGAGCTGCGTGGTCGGCTTGGTCTCGTTGGCGGCCTGGTAGGTGATGCCGGTCGTCTTGTACCGGGTGTTGAAGCCCTCCAGGACCAGCCACTTCCCGAGCGGGTAGGTCTCCCTGATGTCGTAATTGCCGGCCGAGTCGGTCACCACCGTGTTGGTGTACTGGTCCATCAGCGAGTTGTCGCGCTCGCGCACGGTCAGGCCGAAGCTCGGGACCGCCCGCTCGCCGGTGTCGCGCTTGCCGTTGCCGTTGGCATCGATGAACACGGTGCCGTTGATGTGCGTGAACCAGCCGACGAGCATCTTGTTGCCGACGTCGGTCACGTCGCCGTTGTGCACCTCGACGTTGAAGCTCCACAGGATGTAGTCCTGGTCGTCGTCCCACAACGTCAGCTGGTAGGTCCCGTCGGGCACACCGGTGATGTCGAAGCTGCCGTTCGCGGCGCCGCGGCCGACGTACACCGCCGCGTCGCCGGCGTCGAGGTCGGACAGCGCGACCCACGGGTACGGGATCGGGCCGTCGGACTTCGCACCGGCGAAGCCCGTCTCCGGCACGACCTGGCCGTTCTGCCCGCCGATGTACGGCAGGCCGGCGATCGCGACGCCCTTGACCTCACCGGTGGTGCCGGCGGGCGACGTCATGGCCTTCGCGCGGACGAAGCCGAACTGCACGGCGGACACCAGTTCCGCCCCGCGCACCTGCTCGGTGTCGTAGCCGGTCTCGCCCTCCTGCTGCCAGATGTCGTGGTCGTGACCGCCCTCGAGCGTGGTGGTCTGCACCCATTGGCCGGCCTGCGCCGCGGGTGGCGTCACGGTGGCGGCGTACCGGTTCGGGCCGAGGTTCGGGATCACGATCGCGCCGGTCGCGTCACTGACGCACTGACCGGTGGACCGGGCGGTGTCGATGATCGGCCGGTTGTCCGCGTCGAACAGCATCCGGCCGGAGCCGTTCGCGTTCGCGTGCTTGTAGATCGTGCACAGCGGATTGCCGTAGTAGTCGGTGCTCACCAGTCCGAGGACGTCGGTGAGGCTCGCGGTGAAGCCCGCGAGTCCCTGCTCGGCGTCCACCTCGTAGGTCCCGTCGACCGGGACGCTGTCGTTGAACACCTGCAGCCGGAGCGTGGTCAGCGGCAACGGCGTCGGGTTCATCCGGACCACGGCACGGGTGGTCTGCCCGGCGCTGATCGTGAAGTGCTGACCGTCGATCTTGAACCCGTCGGCGGTCACCGAGATCAGGTACTTGCCGGGCGGCAGTCCGGTCAGCGGCGTACTGTCCCCGAGGTCCGCCTCGGTGCCTTGGGCAACGATCGGGGCGAATCCCGACGTCGGCCTGGTCGACGGCCACGGACAGGTGTCCGCGTAGTCCGGGTCGGCGGAACCGCCCGGCGCCATCGCCGGAAGGCACCGGTCGGTCAGCTGGTTCGTCCGGGTGCCCGGGTCACCGGTGTCGTCGATGTTGATCAGCCACTTGTACCGCGGCACCGGATCGTTCTCGTGCACGAATCCGGGACCTGAGTTCACCGATCGCGCGCTGGCCACGTGCAGGGTCAGGCTCCCCGGCTCCGCGGCCCGCGCCGGCGCCGCGTTGCGGCCCAGTTGCGCCGCGGACGTCATCGCCGCGATCAGAACGAACGCGACCGCCATCCGCAGCCATCGCCGCGGCACGGATCTCCACTGCTGTGTCACGATCCCTCCCCCACTCGCGCGCCCCGTCGGGCGCCGCGCCGTCAGCGCAACAGTGGGGCAGGGCGAGCGGCGGCAGGATCGGATGACAGAGTTCTCATCGACTTCTCATCGGCCCCTCCGCCGGCAGCGGACCGCCCGACACTCATCCGTCATGGAGTTCTCAGGGGACACTCCGGCGCCGACGCCGGCGGTGAGCCACGAGCAGGGCAACGATCACGCCGAGGACGAAGGTCCCCAGCAGGAGCCCGCTCACGAGACCGAGGCGTTGTTCGAGGGCGCGGTACGAGGCTCCGGCGAGGTAGCCGCCGGCGGCGACGAGGACGGCCCAGGCGACGCCGCCGATCACGTTGGCGACGGTGAAGTGCGAGCGCCGCATGCGGCTCATGCCCGCGATCCCCGGCACGAGCGCGCGGAAGGCCGCGGTCCAGCGCCCGAGCACGACCGCGGCGGCGCCGCGGCGGGCAATCAGTGCCAGCGTCCGATCGATCTGCTCACGACGGCGAAACCTGCCCGGCAGCCGGCCGAGAAGCGCAGGGCCGTGACGTCTGCCGACGACGAATCCGATCTGGTCGCCGACGACCGCACCGACCGCGGCGGCGACCATCACCGCCCACAGCGGCAGGGCGCCGGAGTGGGCCGCGACTCCGCCGATGATGACCGCGGTCTCACCCGGGACGAGCAGGCCGAGGAAGGTCGATGCCTCGAGCGCCGGCAGCAGACCGGCCACCGTGATCACCAGCCACGGCGGAAGGCCGGCCAGCCAGTCGTACACCGCGTTCAGCGTCGGGACCGCCTCCTTCCACCCAGCTCTGAACCCGTCAGTAGAACGGTCCGGCCGCGCGGGCCGTGTCGTCGAACTCCCAGGTCAGCTCGTTGCGGACGCCGACCACGCCGTCCACGCCCGCGACCAGGCTGCCGGCCAGCGCGGCGGTGCTGCGCTGCGGGACCTGCCCGGACAGGGTCACCACACCTTCGAGTACGTCGATCTGGACAGCCAGCGGTTCGTCCCACAGTTGCCGTTCGACGACATCGCGGCGGACCCGCGCCAGGATCTCCTGATCCGGAGCGAGGAAGGCGCGCAGCAGATCGGACCGGGTCACGATGCCGGCGAGCTCGTCGCCGTCCATCACGACCAGCCGGGTGATCCGGCGTGCCGCCATCAGCCGGGCGGCCTCGTCCAGCGTGCAGCCGCCTTCGATCGTCACGGCCGGGGTGGACATCAGCAGCTGGGCCGTCGTCGCGTCCGCCTTGGTCCGCGTCCCGCCGCGCTGCCAGGGACGGCGTGGCCGGCGCTGGAACTCCTCCTTGCGCAGCAGATCGGTCTCGGAGACGATGCCGACGACCCCGCCGAACGTGCTGCGCACGGGCACCGCGCTGATGTGGTGCTCGGCCAGGACGGCGGCGACGGTCTTGAAGGGCGTGTCCTCGGCGACGGTGACGACGTCCTTGGTCATCACGTCCGAGGCCGTCAGGTAGTGCCGCATCATGACTCCTTGGCCCGGCGGACGATCGCGACCGGCGACGCCGCATGGTGGAGAAGACTCTGACTGACCGAGCCCATCAGCAGCCCGGCCACGCCGCCGCGGCCCCGGGAGCCGACCACGACGAGCGAGGCCGTGTCGGACCACGCGATCAGCTGCGCGCTCGCGCGCCCCTCGAGGACGGACGCACGGACCTTCACCCGCGGAAACTTGTCCTGGTACCCCTGCAGACTCTCGGCCAGCCAGTCCTTCAACAGCTGGTGGGTGCTCTCGATGGACGCGTGGTGATCGGCCTGTGGCTGCCAGCAGTACACGACCTCGAGTGGATGATCGGCGCGGTCCGCCTGGTCGAAGGCGAAGGACAGGGCCCCCTCCGAGTCCGGCGACCCGTCGGTGCCGACGACGACCGGACCGTCGCGCCGTTCGCCGCGGACAACGACCACCGGGCACGGTGCCTTCGCCGCCACCGCAGTCGCCACCGAGCCCAGGAACGCCGCGGACGCCTTGTTCCGCGAGCGCGTTCCGAGGACAACCATCTCAGCGTGCTCCGCCTCGATCAGCAGCGCGTCCGACGGATCGGTGTTCGCCAGCCATCCCGAGCCGCGCTCGTAGCCGAGCCGGTCCCGCGCGTACCGCACCGCGGCGTCCAGCTCGTGCTCGAACCTGTCGAGCGGCATCGGCGGCGGGAGATACCCCTCGGCCCCGACAGCCGGCCAGCGGCTGGCCTCGTCCAGGTACGCACGGACCACCCGGACCGGCAGATCGCGCTCCGCAGCGGCCTCCACGGCCCAGTGCAGCGCGGTCTGCGCCTCGGGCGAGTCGTCCACACCGACGAGGATGTACTTCGACATGACGGGAATTCCTTTCATCGACTGGGGTGCTGGACGAGGATTTCCTTGAGGCCGTCGACGAAGGCCAGCGACTCGTCGTACCCGCGCTGCCAGACGTTGCGGCCGAAAATGCAGCCGAGACCACCGGCGTCCATCGCCTGCTCGGCCTTGCGGTACATCGCGTCGTCGCCGGCCCGCTCGCCGCCGGAGACCAGCACCAGCGTGCGGTTGGCGGAGCGGACCACGCCGTCGATCGCCTGCTGCGGCGAGAAGATCTCTTCATACGGCGGTTTGACGGCGTCGCGCTTGTCCGGGTGCGGGAAGTTCACCTTCACCACGTCCGCGCCCAGCTCGCTCGCGACCCGCGCGGCGTAGTCGACGGCGTAGAACGAGTCCTTGCCGCCCTTCGCCTCGATCGCCGAGCCCCGCGGGTACGCCCAGACGACGAGCGGCATGCCGAACCGCTCGGCGTCGGCGCGGATCGTCCGGTACTGCGCGAAGTCCGCCTCCTGCGCGGGCGATCCGACGTACAGCGTGTAGCCGACCGCGTCCGCACCCAGCCGGACGGCGTCCGCGACGCTCGCATGGACCGGCGACAGCGCGGCGGCGTCCGGCGGAATGTCGGTCTTGCCGTTCAGCTTCAGGATCAGCGGGATCTCACCGGCGTAGTCCCAGAAGAACTTCTCCGCCAGCCCGATCTGCAGCGCGACCCCGTTGAATTCGCCGGCGATCGCCAGTTTCATGATGTACGCCGGGTCCGACGCGACCGGGTTCGCGAAGAAGTCGCGCGGCCCGTGCTCGAGACCCTGGTCGTACGGAAGGAACAGCGCCGTACCGTTGCGCAGGCCGTGGTCGAACAGGATTCGCCGCAACCGCGCCTTCTTGCCGGCGTTCAAGCCGAGTTCGTTCAGAGCCGGCCTGGTCTGCATGATGCTTACCTCCGCTCACTCAGCCCCACGTCCACTGTCGTCCCGCCGCATTCCGGACGGCAGAGGCGACGGGCCCGGTTCCGCCGGGACCTTGGACTGTCGGGCAGTCGACGTCGATCGAGGGCTCAGTCACGGTTGTGGCCCTTTCCCCTCTTGGCTGTGTAGACCGCGGCCGTGACGAGCAGGGCACCGACGACCAGCAGCACCAGCGGGGCCGCGAGTTCGCCCGGGAACCACTCGTTGACCACGACCGGCAGGGTGTTCAGGGCGCCGAGCGCACCCACCGCGAGCAGCAGCAGGTCGCGGACGACTACCGCCAGCACCACGACGGCCACGACGGTGCACAGCGCGAGCACCATCCCGACGTTCGTCGGCAGTGTCATCAACGCGCCGATCAGCGCGGCGGCGGCCGCCAGCGCCTGGACTTCGCGGCGCGGCTGCACCGTTCCGAACCATCCGAGCAGGAACCAGATCCCTCCGGTGGTCCAGACGGCCAGCCCGGGCAGGTGCGGGGCGGTGGTCAGCTCGGCGACGGTCGCCCCGGCCGCGAGCATCGTGGCCACGAAGAAGGCCGCCTGCTGCGCGAGGCCGGGAAGGCGCCACCAGAGCACCGCGGCGAGCACGGCAGCTCCCCCACCTGCGACCATTCCGATCGCGCTGCCGTCCAGCTCCAGGACGATATCGGCGAACAGCGCGAGGAACGCTCCGGTCCCTGCGGTGCACAGCAGCCACAGCACGGACCGCAGCCGGACACCAGGAGCGCTGTGGACCGGGACCAAGGCTCCGGCCAGCAGCAACGCGGCCGCGGCACCTCCGACGACGGCGAGTTGACCTGCGTCCCCCAGCTCGCTCCAGTACTGCGCACTGATCAAGCCGGCGGCCACCATCACGATCACGCCGCCGAGGTACGCCAGGGCTTCCACCACCAACGACGTACGGCCGCGGCCGTCGGCCGGAATGTCGTGCGCGACGGGGTGCGGGATGCCGTCGAGTTCGGCGCGCATCCGGTCGGCCTGTGCGGACGTGATGAGGCCGTCGGCCAGCCAATGGTCGACGAGATTCGACATCGACCGTCGATCGCTGGCGGATGTCCTCATGTGTCCAGCGTCTGTCGTACGGTCCGCGCTCGGCAGGGCCGAATGTCCTGTGCTGGGTAGGCCGACGGTTCAGCGCACGACAGCTACCGGGCAGGACGCGTGGTGCAGGACGGCGCGGCTGACCGAGCCGAGCAGGAAGCCGCGGATCCGTCCCCGGCCGCGCGATCCGACGATGAGCAGATCGGCGTCGCGAGACTGCTCCTCCAGCACCCTCGACGGCACCCCGTGCACGACCGTCTCGGTGACCTTCACGTCCGGATGGTCGACCGCCTGACCGGCGACCGCCTCGCTCAGCAGGACGGCGCTGTCCTCCTCCAGCGCGTTGAGGTCGTGGACCGGGAACAGCATGTCGCCGGGACCGGTGCTCTGCGGGTCGTGCCACGCGAGCACGGCCGTGACCGAGGCGTCGGTCTGCTCGGCGAACTCGAACCCGAACGCGACCGCGTTCCAGCTCTCCGCCGATCCGTCGACACCGACGACGACCTGGCGCGGGCCTTCCGGCCGCGGCTGCCAGTCCGCCGGTACGACGACGACCGGGCTGGTCGCATGGGTGGCGATATGAGCCATCACCGAGCCTCCGGCGAGCTCACGCAGTTCGCCCAGACCGCGGGAGCCGAGCACCAGCAACGAGGCGCCGGCGGCTTCCCGCAGCAGCACCGGAACCGGGTCGCCGATCACGACCTCGGCGTCGATCAGCACACCGGGGTATGCGTGACGGATGTCCCGGCAGGACTTGTCCAGCAGCCGCTCGGCCGCGCGCCCGAGGGCATCCGTGCCGAGCGCGACCGCGGCGCCGCCGCTGCCGCGCAGGGCCGGCCAGGGCATCACATGGATCATCCGCACCCGGCGCCCGACCCGCTGCGCCGCCCCCGCGGCCCAGCGCGCCGCCGCGTCGCTCGCCGCCGAGCCGTCGTAGCCGACCACGATCGGCCGCCCCTCGAACCGTCGTACCTTGCCGGACCCGTCCACGGAAGCTCCTCTCGCCGTGCCCCCGATCCTGACCGCCGGAACGCCCGCCGCGGCAGGGACCAACGGCCCTGTTTCGGGGCCCAACGGACCTGCCCGCCGGGCGGGCACGGTGCGACCGTGGGGGCTGTGGCCGAGATCAGGGGGGACGATGAGCACTGAGAGTCATGGCACAGTGCCGTTACGCGTGGTACCGCTGCGGGCGGTCGCCGCGATCTCGGTCAGTACGGCGGGGATCCTGCCGACCGACGCCGCGGCGGTGGTCCGCGAGCACCTGGCTCCGATCCTCGGGACCTGGGCGCCGCACAGCCGGGTGCGACTCACGCGCTTGACCGAGCCCGGTCTGCTCCGGCCGCTGGTCGCCCAGATCGACGTCCAGCTGAGCGGCGGTCATCGCGTCCGGGCGCAGGTCGCCGCCGCCACGATGTCCGACCTCGTCAGCCTGCTCGCGACCCGCACCATCGAGCAGTTGCACCTGTTCCCGTCCGTGCTCGCCGAGTGCCTGCGGCAACAGGTCACCACCCTGCCGCCGCCCTCGCCGCCCGAGCTCCTGCCGCCGGCCGGCCGGCGCGTGACCCGTCACAAGGGCTGCCACCCGACGGCGATGACGGCGGCCGAGGCGATCACCGTTCTGGAGGCGATGGACTACCGCTTCCACCTGTTCCGCGAGAAGTACAGCCGCCAGGACAGCATCGTGATGCGCTCCGGCCCCGGCCGCTACCGGATCTTCCAGTCCCGGCCGAACCCGCTCGGCCTCGAGGCCACCTCACCCCCGATCGCGCTCGCCGTCGCCGAGTGGAGCACCATCCCGCAGGCCGTCGCCCGGCTCGACCTCACCGGCGCGCCCGTCGACATCTTCACCGAGAAGTTCACCGGCCGCCTTCACGCCCTCTACGCCCGCTTCGACGGCCACTACGCCCTGCTCGGCTCCACCGCGCCCGTCACGAACGCTCACGGACCATGGTGATGGCTCCGCTCGGGCACTCGGCGGCACAGAGGCCGCAGCCCTTGCAGAAGTCCAGGTCGATCTCGTAGAGCTTGCCGGGCCCGAGCTTGATGACGGCGTTGTCGGGGCAGACGCCGAAGCAGTTGTCGCACTCCAGGCAGTTGCCGCACGACAGGCAGCGCCGGGCCTCGAACAGTGCGGTCTCGGCGGTCAGTCCGGCGGTCACCTCGTCGAACGTCGTGATCCGCCGCGCGACGTCCAGCTGCGGCCGTACGGTCGCCGGCGCGTCCGAGTAGTACCAGGTGTTCAGCCGCTCGTACGTCGCGAGCTCCGGCCGGTCCGGATGCGTGTACGCCGTGCCCCGCAGCCACGCGTCGATGTTCCGCGCGGCCTGCTTCCCGTGGCCGACGGCAACCGTGACGGTCCGTTCGCCGGGCACCATGTCGCCACCCGCGAACAAGCCCGCCCGGCCCGTCATCATCGCGGCATCCACCTGCACGACGCCGTCGGCGACGGTCACCTCGGGAAGGTCCGCGACGAGCGCCAGGTCGGCCTGCTGCCCGAGGGCGAGCACCACCGAGTCCGCGTCCAGCTCCTCGAACTCGCCGGTCGGCTGCGGGAACCCGGACTCGTCGAGGCGCATCTTCTCGATCCGCACCTGGTCGTCCCCGGCGTACACGATGGTCGACAGCCAGCGCATCCGGACGCCCTCCTCGAGCGCCTCCTGGACCTCGATGTCATGGGCCGGCATCCGTTCGCGGGTCCGCCGGTACACCACGACCGCGTCCGCGGCGCCGAGCCGGCGCGCGGTCCGGGCGACGTCCATCGCGGTGTTGCCGCCGCCGTACACCGCGACCCGGCGACCCAGCAACGGCCGCTCGCCCTTCTCCAGGCCGGCCAGCATCGACACCGCGTCGACGATGCGCGCGGAGTCGCCGGCCGGGATGTCGGCCCGGCGGCCGATGTGCGCGCCGACCGCCAGGAACACCGCGTCGAACGCGTCCAGTTCACTGTCCAGGTCGGTGACCGCGCGGCCGAGTTCGAGCCGGACGCCGAGGTCGGCGATCCGGCGGATCTCGGCGTCGACGACGTCCCGCGGCAGCCGGTACGACGGGATGCCGTACCGCATCATGCCGCCGCCGTCCGGTGAGTCGTCCCGCACCGTCACCTCGTGGCCGAACCGCGCCAGGTGGTACGCCGCGGACAGCCCGGACGGGCCGGCACCGACGATCAGCACCCGCTTGCCGGTCGGCGCGGCCTCGACCGCGACGGACCAGCCCTGCTTGATCGCCTCGTCGCCCAGGAACCGCTCGACCGAGTTGATCCCGACCGGTTCGTCGAGCGTCGCCCGGTTGCAGGCGGTCTCGCACGGCCGGTAGCAGATCCGGCCCATGACCGCCGGGAACGGGTTGTCCACCATGATCCGGCGCCAAGCGGCCTCGTAGTCGCCTTCCTCGGCGTGCGCCAGCCACTCCTGGATGTTCTCCCCGGCCGGGCACGCGTCGTTGCAGGGCGGCATCCGGTCCAGGTACACCGGCCGCTCGGTCCGCCACGACCCGGTCTTGTTGGCCAGGCTCGATCCGACATCCAGCGTGATCGCGTACGGGTGCACGCTGTTTGCCTCAGGCATCTACATCACCTCGTCGGGTTCGGTCAGGCCGAAGGTGCGGACGGTGCGGTCCGCCTCGGCCTGGATCCGGCTGATCAGGTCGTCGCTCGGGGTGTCGCCGAACAGGTGCGCGAACCGGCCCTGCGGCCGCAGGTAGTCGACCACCGGGCGGAGCCTGCGGATCCGCGTCACGTCGGTCACCTCACCGTCGACGGCCTCGAACACCGGGAAGATCCCGGTCTCGGTGGCCAGCCGGGCGATCCGGATCGTCTCGTCGGACGCGGTCCGCCAGCCGAGCGGGCACGGCACGAGCACGTGCAGATAGCGCGCGCCGTGGTACCCCATCGCCTTGGTCACCTTGTACTCCAGGTCGCGCAGGTCGGCGACGGTCGCGGTGGCGACGTACGGGATCCGGTGCGCCATCGCGATCAGCGGAAGGCTCTTGCCCTGGCCGAACGAATTCCCGGCCGGAGTCGTGGTGGTCACGGCCCCGTGCGGAGTGGCCCCGGACCGCTGGACACCGGTGTTCATGTAGCCGCCGTTGTCGTAGCACACGTACAGCACGTCGTCGTTGCGCTCGAACATGCCGGACAGGCACGCCATACCGATGTCGACCGTGCCGCCGTCACCGCCCTGGCCGACCACGCGGACGTCCGTGCGGCCCTTCGCCTTCAAAGCGGCGGCGACACCGGTAGCCACCGCGGGCGCGTTGCCGAACAGGGAATGCAGCCACGCGACCCGCCATGACGACTCGGGGTACGGCGTCGAGAAGACCTCCAGGCAGCCCGTGGCGTTCACCGTCACCGCTCGACTGCCGGCAGCGCGCATCACGGCGTCCAGCACGTAGCGTGCGCCGAGCGCCTCACCGCAGCCCTGACAGGCGCGGTGGCCCATGGTCAGCGAGTTGGTGCGGTCGGCGTCGGCCTGTACCGCGCGCTGGTCGGGGGCGAGCAGCCGGTTCCCGACCGCGAAGCTGCCGGTCTGGTAGAACTTGATCCGTTCCGCAGGCATGATGCCTCCTCCGATCGCTGCTCAGCCCGTACGGCGCAGTTCGCGCTTGACCACGTCGTCCTTGAGATCCAGGAAGGTCAACGGGCCGAGACGGCCGGCAGCGGCGTCGGTCAGCATCGCCCGCAGCGACGCCTTCGTCACCGGCCGCCCGCCGAGACCCGCGATCACCGTCGCGATCGACGCCTCCGGCACGCTCCCCCGGACGTCCGCGGCGACGATGCCGCCCATCCCCACCGCGAGCGCCCGCTCGAGCACGACCACCCGGCGAGCGCCGCGCAGCACGGCCCGCACGGCACTCGACGGGAACGGTCGGAACGTCGTCACACCGAGGACCCCGATGCTCAGACCTTCCGAGCGGAGCTCGTCGACGGTGTCCTTCAGCGTGCCCAGCACCGAGCCGAGCGCCACCACCACCGTCTCCGAGCCCAGACATCCGTACGGCCGGACCAGACCGCCCGAGCTCCGCCAGAACTCCTGCGCGAACTCGTCGGCGATCCTCGGAATCACCGTCAGCGCCTCCCGGTGCCGCTGGTGCGCGAGGTACCGGACCTCCATGAACGCGTCCGGCCCGACCATCGCGCCGATCGTCATCGGGGCGTCGGGATCGAGCACCTGCCGCGGCCGGTACGGCGGCAGGATCGCGTCGACCTGCTCCTGCGACGGTACGTCGACGCCCTCGACCGCGTGCGTCAGCACGAACCCGTCCATGCACACCATCACCGGAAGGGACAGCTCCTCGGCGATCCGGAACGCCTGCACGTGCAGGTCGGCCGCCTCCTGGTTGCTCTCGGCGTACAGCTGGATCCAGCCGGAGTCGCGTTGCGACATCGCGTCGCTGTGGTCGTTCCAGATGTTGATCGGGGCGCCGATCGCCCGGTTCGCCACCGTCATCACGATCGGCAGGCCGAGCCCCGACGCGTTGAACAGCGCCTCGGCCATGTACAGCAGGCCCTGACTGGCGGTCGCGGTGTACGCCCGGGCGCCGGTGGCCGACGCACCGATCGCGACCGACATCGCGGCGAACTCCGACTCGACGTTGACGAACTCGCACGGCGCGAGCCGGCCGGAGGCGACCAGCACGCTGAGCGCCTCCACGATGTGGGTCTGCGGCGAGATCGGGTACGCGCAGATCACCTCGGGCCGGCAGCGCGCGACGGTTTCCGCGACCGCGCGCGAGCCCTCAATCTGTGAGCGCATGAGCTGCCTCCCCGAGGGTCGCCCGGGCCAGGTCGTAGGCCGCGCGAACGGCCGCGACGTTGCCCTCGGCAACCTGTCCGGCGAAGCGTTCCCGGACGACGGCGACGACCGACTCCGGCCGCACCTGCCCGGTCAGCGCGGCGAACGCGCCGAGCAGGACGGCACCCGGCAGCGGACGGCCCAGATGGGTCAGGGCCAGCTCGGTGGCCGGCACCGTCAGCACCCGTCCGGGCCGGAACCGCCGGACGAAGGCATCCAGCCCGAGCTCCGCGAGCGAACAGGACGTGTTGATCAGCAGGTACCCGTCGTCGCCGAGACCGCCGAACACGTCGATGTGATGGATCAGCGTGGCGTCCTGGACGATCAGCGCGTCCGGCTCCGCGACCGGTTCGTGGGTCCGGATCGGACGGTCGCCGATCCGGCAGAACCCGACGACCGGAGCGCCCGTGCGTTCAGAGCCGAAGGTCGGGAACGCCTGCGCGTGCCGGCCCTCGGTGAACGCGGCGACCGACAACAGCTCGGCGGTCGTCACCACTCCCTGCCCGCCGCGGCCGTGGATCCGGATCTCGAACACGCCCGTCACCCGTGCCGCGGGACGGCGGCGGACCGGCCGCGCGCGGCGATGGTCACCGTGGGCACCGCCCACGGACGGACCTCTACCACGAAGAGGCTCCCGGTCACCCCGTCCTTGGCCCACTCCAGCGCCATCGGGCGCCGGAAGTGCTGGTCGGCGGCCACCGACCAGGCGGCGATCTGCTGCAGCTCGTCGTCGGTCAGCACCAGAGCCATCCGCTCGTCGTACGTCGTCGGAACGGTCCGCGTCCCGCGCGGGTCGCCGTACACGACCTTGGTCAGCTTGGCGCCGCGGTGCCGCACGATCAGCGGCCGTCCGCCGGGATGGACCGAGTACAGGTCGGCGTCACCGGCGGGCGGCTCGCCCAGACCCCAGGTCGCCCGGATCCGGACGAACGTGCTCTCGCCCCGCGCCGTCCCGGAGGCGCCGAGGTCGGCGCGCACCATGGTCTGCACGGTCACCGGCATCACAGCGTCGAGGTGGTCCAGGCCCATGGCCTCACGGTTGCCGACGGCGACCGTGCCGAACAGCGACGCGAAGCACCGCCGGCAGGCCGCGACCACGTCCGCGCCGGTGCGCAGGTGCAGGAACACCTCGTCCTGCACACCGTCCGCCCCGTCGACGGGGCTGCACCGGACCGCGACGTCGGTGCCGTCGCCGCCCAGCTCGTCGTACGCGGTCAGGATCTCCTCGGCGAGCGCCGGCGGCATCGGCGCGTCGCGGAACGCCGTGCGGATCTCCGCGGCGGCCACGACCAGATCGCAGCCGGCCCGGAAGCGGCGGATCCACTGCGCGATCAACGGGTCGAGCCGGGTCTCGCGGACGAACTCGCGGTACGCCGCCGCGGTCAGCGCGAACCCGTCGGGCACGCGGATCCCGTCGCCGGCCAGTGCGGCCAGCCGGGCTGCCTTCACCCCGACCCGCTCCGATCCGACGTCGCCGTCGAGCCGTACGACGTACTCGGTGTTCATCTCTCCTCCAGAGCTGCTGGTCAGAGCGAGGCGGCGACGAGCTCGGTCAGGTCGACCAGACGGCTCGTGTAGCCCCACTCGTTGTCGTACCAACCGAAGACCTTGACCAGGTGGTCCTGGACCTGGGTGAGCTGCGCGTCGAAGATGCACGACGCCGGGTCGCCGACGATGTCGCGCGACACGATCGGATCCGTGGTGTAGCGCAGGATCCCCTTCAGCGGACCGGCCGCGGCCTCGGCGAACGCCTGGTTCACCTGCTCGACCGTGACCGGCCGGGAGACCTCGACCGCGAGGTCGGTGAGCGAGCCGTCCTCGATCGGCACCCGGACCGCGACGCCGTCGATCTTCCCGGCCAGCTCCGGGATCACCAGCCCGACCGCGCGGGCCGCTCCGGTGCTGGTCGGGATCAGGTTGACGGCGCCGGACCGGCCGCGCCGCAGGTCCTTGTGCGGGGAGTCCAGCAGCACCTGGTCGTTGGTGTAACTGTGGATCGTCGTCATCAGCCCGCGCTCGACGCCGAACGCCCGGTGCAGCACCGACACCATCGGCGCCACGCAGTTCGTCGTGCACGAGGCGTTCGAGACGACGTCGTGCGCCGCCGGGTCGTAGTCGTCCTCGTTCACGCCGAGGACGACGGTCGCGTCGACGTCCTTGCCGGGCACCGACAGGATCACCTTGCGGGCGCCGGCGATCAGGTGCGCGCCGGCGCCGTCGCGGGTGCGGAACTTCCCGGTCGACTCGATCACGATGTCGGCGCCGACCGCGGCCCAGTCCAGCCGGGCCGGATCACGCTCGGCAGTCGCGAGCAGCCGCCGGCCGCCGACCGTGATCGTGTTCGCGGTGTGACCGACCTCCACCTTCAGGGGACCGTACGTCGAGTCGTAGCGGAGCAGGTGCGCGAGCGTCTCCGGTGCGGCGATGTCGTTGACCGCCACCACCTCGATGCCGCTGGATCCGCGCTCGAGCACACAGCGCAGGTAATCCCGCCCGATGCGCCCGAACCCGTTGATCCCCACTCGCACGCTCATGATCGGCCCCTCCGTCGGTCGGCTGTGTCCCTCCTTCTCATTGCATCGGCGAAGGCGGCGGCGCTTGCAGGGCCGAAGGTCCCGGCTGCGGCCGCCGGACGACCGCGAGCACCACCAGGGCCAGCCCCAGCAGCAGCGTCAGACCGGCGCTCACGAGCACCACGATCCAGACCCACTCCAGCGCGGGTGCGGTCGCGCCGGCATCCGCGCGGACCGTGACGTTCCCGCTGCCGTCGGCGGCCATCACGACGAGCGTCCACTCGCCGTTGTCGATCGGCCAGGTGATCGACTGCTCCCCCGGACCGGAGGCCTGGACCCGCCAGATGCCGGTCTCGGTCGGCGGCACCGGCGGCGGACCGCCGGCGTGGTCGACGTACGCCGGCCGGTTCATGCCGATCGACCGGACGGTCGCGTAGCCGACACCGTTCAGGTACGTCCGCACGTCGGCCGACCTCGCCAGGCCGACGAACACCGGAATGCCCTCGGTCGAGACCACCCGAACCCGTGCGTCACCGAACCAGTCCCGTGGGACGTTCGTCGCGCCGGCGTCGATCGTGATGTTCTCGCTGACCAGCGCGTAGCCGCTGGTGCTCAGCGTCACGTGGCCGGAGTTGACGAAGCCGGCCGAGTCCCGGCGGCCCTCGTCGAGCCAGGCCAGCGTCCCGCCGACGGTCAGGCCGAGGACCGAGGCCAGCGTCACGACAATGCCGAGGACCAGCGCGACGACCCGTCCGGCCGTCATCCGCGGCCCTGACTGCCCGGGCGGCGCCGGCGGCGGCCCTGACTGTCCCGGCGGGCCTGACGGCCCGGACTGGATCGGCCGGTCCTGCGGCCGGTCGGCGAGCGGCGGGCCGCCGGGCGGCGGCTCGTGCAGCCTCGTGGTACCGGGGTCGTCACCGCCCATGTCCAGGCGGAACGGCGGGTACTGGTCGACCATCAACCCGGCGTACGCCGCCACCCGCAACACCCAGCGGTTCATCCCGAGCACCAGATCGAAGACCGAGCGCGGGTACTGCCCGGTGAACAGCAGCACGATCGCCGCCACCAGGACGAGCAGCCCCACCAGCCCGCCGCTCCAGGCCCAGAACCGGTCGTCCGCCTGCGTCGCGAACCAGGTCCCGCTGCCGACGAAGAAAGCGACCACGATGTACTGCGGGATCGCCAGCAACCACCACTTCACCAGCACCAGACCGCGCGACAGGTGCTCGGGGTACTTCACCTCGAGGTGCGCCGGGTAGTCCGGCACGTCCTGCAGCGTGAACGGCGGGTACTTGTCCGTGCCCAGAGCGCCGTAGGCGTAGAACTGCACCCGCCACGACCAGCGCAGTACCCCGACGTTGAACTCGAAGATCCCCCGCGGGTACCGGCCGGTGAACAGGATCGCGAAGAACGCCACGAAACTCAGCAGCGCGAACGCGATCCACAACACCGCCAGCACGAACAGGTGCGGGATCACCAGCACCCACTTCACCAGCCACAACCAGCGATTCAGCCGGTCGTCGAGTGCCCCGTCCACCCGGACCGGGTACGTCGTCGTACTCATCACGTCCTCCCCTGCGTCCGTTGTCTGTGCGTCATCCGTCCCTGCCAGCGTCGAACCGGATCGGGCCGGATGAGCAGGGCCGAAGGTCCCGCCGAAGGCACGTCTTGCTCCCCTGACCGCCCACCCGGCGGCGGCGCACGGTGGAGATGATGAGCAAGGAGGCAGTGATGGACGAGAAGGTCGTCGATCGGCCGCTGCCGGCCGACGCCGACGAGAAGTTGCGCGAGCAGGCGGTCGAGGAGCTGCGCAAGCGTCGTGACCTGGCCGGTCACGTCCTCGCCTACCTGATGGTGAACACGTTCCTGGTGGTCATCTGGTACCTGACCGGCGCAGGGTTCTTCTGGCCGGCCTTCCTGCTGTTCGGCTGGGGCATCGGCCTGGTCTTCCACGCATGGGACGTGTTCTGGCCGCAGCCGAGCGAGAGCGCGGTGCGGTCCGCGATGGACCGGATCCAGCGCCGCCGCTGACGCCGCTCATTTCTGGCCGCGCAGCCAGCGTGGGGCGATCGTCCTCCACTCGGCGTCCCAGGCCCGCAGGCGGCGACGGTCCAGCGGGATCCTGGCGAGGCGGAACAGGCCCCACAGCAGCAACCACGAGCCGAGGACGGTGAACGTCCCCGCGGTGGCGCCGTACGCCGCGTCGTCCGACGTGGAGCGCGGCGCGGCGACGATGGCGCCGGACCGGTCGAGCCAGACCGTCACACCGGCGCCGGACTTGGTGCCGCGGACGACGGTCGTGTAGCCCTCGCGTTGGGCGCCTTGGGCGTCGACGTACCCGACCTTGATGACGGTCAGTACGTCCCCGGGCACACTCGGTACGTCGTGCTCGGCGCTCTCCAGGGTCTGCGCCCGCACCTCGTGCAGCGCCGCCCGCTGCCGCTGCGACGACGCGTCAAGCGTGTTCCGTACCGCGTTGCCGGTCGCCGCTCCGATCGGAAGCATCAGCAGCGCAGCGATCAGCGCGCACCACAGCAGCGTGCTCTCGAGCCTGTCGGTCCGACGCCGCATGGCGTTGCGGCCGATCCCGAGCCGACGCGTCTGCATGAGCACCCACAGTTCCCCGGACCGTTGCTTGGCGGCACTCATGAACACACCCCTCCTGGCTGCGGCTCCCCCTCCACACCACGTTCGGCCTTCCGGGGACCCCGTGGTCAGGGCCCAAGGTCCCGACCTTGGCGGACCACCGGACCCACCTCAGTCGCCGAGCAGTACGTCCTCGGCCGGGCGCCTCGGCGTCGGCCGGACCTGCGTGCCGTAGCCGAACCGGATCACCGACTGCGGACGCTGCCACGGCCCGAGGGGATCGTTGATCTCGCCGCGGAGTTCCTCGTGCTCGATCGCCTGGTTCAGCATCGAGGTCGAAACCCCGCGGGCGGTGGCCTCCAGCAGGACGTGCTCCAGCGCCTGTCCGGCGCGCAGCCACTCGATCGGCCCGTCGAACCGGGTCGCGAGCACCGCCAGCTGCGGCTCCCGCTCGAAGTCGGCCGCCGGCCGCGCCGCGTCCGCCTCGGTCGCGGCCAGGTCCCGGACGACCGGGGCGCCACCCGCGGCCCGCGAGCCCAGCGCGCTCGACGGGACGCCGTCGGCGGTCCGGTCGCCACCGACCCAGCGCCGGCGCTCGGCCGTCCGCGCCGCATCCTCGTCGTCCGCGGTCACCGCCTCGTTCGTTGCCATCTGCAACCACCAGCGCCGGGTCGGCTTGTCGATCCACTGCAGGACCGCGCCCTCGACGCGGGCGCACAGGTCGAGCTCGACCCGCAGCTGCGCCGGCAGCCGCTGCTCGGTGAACGGCTCCCGGTTCGTCCGGCGCTCGGTCAGGTACGGCGCGAGCGCCGCCATCGGATCGTTCGGCGCCGCCTCGAGCTCCACGACGGCGACCAGGTCCGGCCGCCGCTGATCGACGAGATGCCTGACCACCGACCCCATCCCCCGGGCGGCCGCGGCCACCCGGAGGTTGAAGATCGCCGCGCCGAGCGACACGAACAGCATCCGCCGCGACGGATCCTCCGCCGGCAGCTCGCGCTCCCGGTCCCGGTACACCTCGACCGCCCGGTCCGCGAACCGGAACCGCCACGGCTGCGTGTTGTGCATCGACGGCGCCAGCACCGCGGCCGCCAGCAACGCCTTCCGGTCCTGCTCGCTCAGCATCTCGTCCATCCCGACCACCTTCGTCAGCAGGTTCAGAACCGGAACACCACGCGGGCCGGGATGTCGCCGGCCAGGACGGCCTCGATCGACTGGTTGACGTCGTCGAGCGTGCGGTCGACGGCGATTACCTTGGTCCGGCCCGCCGCGTGCAGGGCGAAGACGTCGGCCAGATCGTTGCGGGTACCGACGATCGAACCGATCACGGTCTTGCCGTTCAGCACCGTGTCGAAGATCGGCAGGCTCAGTGCGCCGTCGCCCGCCGGCAGCGCGACGCAGACCAGCCGTCCGCCCCGGCGCAGCGACCGGAACGCCTGGTCGAACGACCGCGGGTCAGCCGCCAGGGCGACCGCGACGTCGGCGCCGCCGAGGGCCTGGATCGCCTCGACCGGATCGGTGGTGGCCGCGTTCACCAGGTGATCCGCACCGAGTTGCTTGGCCATCTCGAGCTTGCTGTCCTCGATGTCGACGGCGATCGTCACGCCGCCGGCGATCCGCGCGTACTGCAGCGCCAGGTGCCCCAGTCCGCCGACGCCGAAGATCGCCACGGTCTCGGCCGGCGCGACACCGGCCACCCGGATCGCCTTGTACGTCGTCACGCCGGCGCAGGTCAGCGGCGCGGCGTCCCGGGAGGAGACCTCGTCCGGCACCGGGTTCGCGAACGCGGCGGGCAGGACGGCGTACTCGGCGAAGCTGCCGTTCACGGAGTAGCCCGAGTTGCGCTGCTCGAGGCAGAGCGTCTCCCACCCGCCGATGCAGTAGCGGCACTTCCCGCACGCGTAGCCGAGCCACGCGATCGCGACCCGGTCACCGACCGCCCGCTCCGTCACGCCGTCGCCGAGCTTCTCGACGATCCCGACGCCCTCGTGTCCGGGCACGAACGGCGGGCTGGGCTTCACCGGCCAGTCACCGTGCGCGGCGTGGATGTCGGTGTGGCAGAGCCCGCTGGTCTCCATCCGTACCAGCACCTCGCCCGGCCCGGGCTCGGGAATCGGTACCTCCTGGATCTCCAGCGGTTTCGTGAAGTCGGTGACGACAGCTGCTTTCATGACAGTCCTTTCAGACCTTTCGGACGGACGGGAATCGGATGCGCGCACACGACCGGCTCGCCGGGTGACGAAGTGGCCGCCGAGCCCGGCAGGAAGCGAGAACCCCGCCGGACCGCCGGACGCGACGTCGAGCAGGACCGCGTCCTGGCCCCAGGCCTGGTCGAGCCGCCGGTCGATGTAGAACGGGCTGCCCTCGATCTCGCCGAGCAGCACGTCACCCGGACGGACCGGGAACTCGTGCTCCGGGTAACACATCGGGGTGCTCCCGGCGCCGCGGTCGGCGAACTGGACGAACATCACCGGCGCCCCGCGGGTGTCGGTCAGGTGACGGATCGCTTGGCGGGCAGCCTCGGTGGCGGTGATGCGACCGGCCGGCCTCAGGGACTCGGGGGCCTCAGAACGGTTGGGTGCGACGTACTGCATGGCCCTGCTCCTTCGGATCGGCGCGTCGTGCTCTTCGAGCGAACAGCCGCCGGGACGTCGCTCGTAGGGCCGAAAGACCTGTCCGGCGGGTGCCGGAATGCGGCATGGTTCAGGGATGGAGAAGTTGCCGAAGAAGGCCTACGAACGCGAGTTGCTGCGACTGCAGGCGGAGCTGGTGAAGTTGCAGGAGTGGGTGCGCGCGGAGCGCGCCCGGCTCGTGGTCGTCTTCGAGGGGCGCGACGCCGCCGGCAAGGGCAGCACGATCAAACGCGTCACGGAGTACCTCAACCCCCGCGTCGCGCGGATCGTCGCGCTGCCCGCCCCGACCGAGCGGCAACGCACCGAGTGGTACTTCCAGCGGTACGTCGAACACCTGCCGGCGGCCGGCGAGATCGCCCTGTTCGACCGCAGCTGGTACAACCGCGCCGGGGTCGAGCGCGTGATGGGGTTCTGCACCAACCAGGAGTACGCCCGGTTCCTGCACCAGTGCCCGATCTTCGAGCGGCAGCTGGTGGAGGACGGCGTCCTGCTGCGCAAGTACTGGTTCTCGGTCAGCGACAGCGAGCAGGAACGGCGGTTCCGCAGCCGGCTCGAGGACCCGATGCGGCGCTGGAAGCTGTCCCCGATGGACCTGGAGTCGATCACCCGCTGGGAGGACTACTCGCGCGCCAAGGACGAGATGTTCGTCCACACTGACATCCCGGAGGCGCCCTGGTACGTCGTGGAGAGCGAGGACAAACGCTCCGCGCGGATCAACATGATCGCGCACCTGCTGTCGACGGTCCCGTACCACGAGGTGCAGCGGCCGCCGCTCGCGCTGCCGCCGCGGCCGCCGTCGAAGGGGTACGAACGTACGCCGCGGGAGATGCAGACCCAGGTGCCCGACCACGCGGCCCGCCTGCGCGACTGAAGATCCGTCTGAGAGTCCAAGGTCCTGCACGGAGAGGACCGACGGCCGGTGCGGACGGCGGCGCGGGAGGCCGATGCTCGGGTCAGATCGGCTCCAGGAGGTGGACCGTGGGCGCACAGATCAGAGCTGTGCCGTGGGTACGGCAGTTGGTCATCGACACCGGGCGCGCCGCACGGCGCAGGCACGCCATCCACGGCCTGTTCGAGGTCGACGTCACGTCGGCGCGCGACGCCTTGCGCCGCGAGCAGGCCGACCAGTGGTTCACCGCCTTCGTGATCCATTGCGTCGCCGCGGCGGTCGCCGCGGATCCGGGCATTCAGGCGTACCGCAACCTGCGCGGCCGGGAGGTCGTGTTCGACCAGGTCGACGTGGGGCTGCCGATCGAGGTCGAGGTAGACGGGCAGCCGTTCGCGTTCACGCATGTGCTCCGCGACGCCGGCCGCCGCGCGATCAAGGACCTCCACCAGGAGATCCACGCGGTCAAGACCGATCCGCATCTCAGCCCGTCGGTGCACAAGGCGCCATGGGTGCACGCGTACCTGTTGCTGCCCGGCTTCGTCCGGGTTCCCCTGCTCGGAGCCCTCCACCGGCTCCCCCACCGTCAGCAGTCGCTGGCGGGCACCGTGGGTGTCACGGCGGTCGGCATGTTCGGCGCCGGAGCGGGCTGGGGCATCGGCTTCCAGCTGCACACCCTGAGCGTCGTGGTCGGCGGAATCGCCCGGCGGCCGATCGTCTTCCAGGGCACGCTGGTGGAACGCGAGTTCCTGCAGCTGACCGTCAGCGTCGACCACGACGTCGTCGACGGCGCGCCGGCCGCGCGTTTCATCGGCCGGTTGCGGGAACTGCTCCAGGCCGGCGACGGCATCCCCACCGGGCGCGCGGGCGCCGCGCCCGTCCACTCCCGGAGGATCGGATGAAGCACCTCCCGGTCGTCGTCGGCATCGACGGCTCCCCCGCTGCGGACGTCGCGATCAAATGGGGCACGCAGGAGGCCGCCGCGCTGCGGAGCCCGCTGCACCTGGTCTACGCCCTCGCCCCGGGCAGCGCGCCGGCGCAGGCCGGGGAGGTCGTCTACAAAGCGGTCGCCCAGGCCCGCGGCCTGATGCCGGGGATCGTCATCGACTCCCGGATCGAGAGCGGCTCGCCCTCGGCGGCGCTGGTCAAGGCGTCCGGCTCGGCGGCGGTCGTGGTGATCGGCAGCCGCGGCCTCGGCGTGATGATCGGCGCCCTCGTCGGCTCCACGGGGCTCGACCTGGCCGCGAACGCCCGCTGCCCGGTGGTCGTCGTACGGCCCGATCTCGGCGGCATGGCCGGCGTCCGGGTGGTCATCGGGTACGACGGTTCGCCGGCCAGCGACACTGCTCTGGACTTCGGGCTGGAGCACGCACGCCGGCACGATCTCGCCGTCCGGGTGATCGCCGCCGAGCCCGCCGGGACCGCGCTGCACCGGATCAGCGAGAACGAACTCCGCGAGGCCGTCCACGCCCGCGGCGGGCACGACGCCGAACTGGTCCACATCACCGGCCATCCCGCCGAGCACATCCTGCGCCTGTCGTCCGACGCCGCGCTGATCGTGCTGGGCGCGCGCGGCCGCGGCGGCTTCGCGGGCATGCTCATCGGCTCGGTCAGCCAGACCGTTCTGCACCACGCCGACTGCCCCGTCGCCATCATCCCGGCCGCCGCAGCCGGCGGCTGACACCTCCGGGTGCTCAGATGAAGATGATCTGGGCGCCGTCGGTCTTCTCGATGAAGTCGGCGGCACTGATGATGCCTTCGACGTCCTCGGACAGGTCCGACTCGTCGAGGTGCATCATGTCGGCCGACATCCGGCACGCCCAGAGGTGACCGCCGGAGGCGACGATCTGCTCGAGGAACTCGGGGACGTCGGGGACGCCGATCTCCTGGATCTGCTTCTTCATCTGGTGCGTCGCCATCGCGGTCATCCCGGGCAGGCCGCCGAGGCCCTGCGGCAGGTGCGTCGCGGTGTTGCCGAGCATCGTGAACTTCAGGTCGTGCATCCGCGACTTGGTGATCATGTCGAAACCCCAGAACGTGAAGAACAGATGCGTCTCCACGCCTTCGCCGAGCGCGGCGTTGGCCAGGATCAGGCCCGGGTAGGCCATGTCCAGGTTGCCCTTGGAGCAGATGATGGCCAGCTTGCGGCCCTCGGTCGCCGCGTCGCCGAAGTCCGGCGTCACCAGCGACGAGGTGTCAATGGTCGTGGTCATGGTGTCCTCCTCAGACACAACCGCGGGGTTTCGGCAGGCCGGCGACGTACGCCATCTTCTTGGCCGGCTTGCCCGGGAACAGCACGAACAGTTGCTTCACCGGGATGCCGGCCAGGGTCGACACCCGGCGCAGCGTCGCGGTCTCGCCGTGCGCCGGGTAGTCCTGACGCAGGAACCGGATCGCCTTCCAGTGCTCGTCGGTGAGCTCGATGCCGATCCGCGCGGCGAGCTGTCCGGCGAGCTCCTCGGTCCACTCGTCGTACTCGGTGAGGAAACCTTCCGCGTCGGTGTGGATCGAAGGGTGCACGGTGGTCATGGTCGGACCTCCTCGTCCGGTCGGTGTTTGCCGCTCATCGACATCCGGGTGGGGACCGGCAGCCGGTGCCCCGGGAGCAGCAGGTTCCAGTAGATCCAGCGGAACGCGAGCTTGCCCCAGTGGTTCGCCTTCGTCTCGCGGAGCAGGGACAGCGGCCCGAGTCCGCCCAGCGGGTAGCGGCCGGGCAGCGGTTCGGTGTCGTAGTCGAAGTCGATCAGCAGGCCCTTGCCGTCACCGGTCTCGACGAAGCAGTTGGCGTGCCCGTCGAAGCGGTGCGTCATCGCGCGCCCCTCGACGTACTGGCAGAAGTTCGCCACGAACACCTCGGCGGAGAAGTGCGCCACCGAGCCGGCCTTCGACGTCGGCAGGTCGTTGGCGTCGCCAATCGCGAAGATGTCCGGGTGTGCCGTGGACTGCAGGGTGCCCTTGTCCACCGGGACGTAGTTCAGCTCGTCGCCGAGCCCGGAGGCTCCGACGAAGTCCGCACCCATGTTCAGCGGCACCGTGACCAGCAGGTCGTACCCGATCTCGCGCTCGTCGTAGCTGACCAGCACCTTCCGGTCGGCGTCGACCCGTTCGACCAGGAAGTCGGTCTCGACCGCGATCTTGCGGTCGTCGAGCAGACCGCCCAGGTACCGCGCCGCGATCGGCTTGGTGAACGCGCCGTCCAGCGGTGTCACGTAGACCAGCTCGACCTGGTCGCGCATCTCCCGCCGGCGGAAGAACGCCTCGGCGAGGAAGGTGAACTCCAGCGGCGCGACTGGGCATTTGATCGGTTGCTCCACGACGTGGACGACCAGACGGCCGCCGGTGAAGCCCTGCAGGGCGTCGCGGAGCGCGAAGGCGCCGTCGTAGGTGTAGAAGTCGTGGATCGTGCGATGCCATTCGCTGCCCAGCAGGCCGGGAGTCTGGTCCGGCCGCGGGCTGGTACCGGTGGCGATGACCAGGTAGTCGTAGCAGACCACCTCACCGTCGGACAGCCGGACGGACTTCCGCTCCGGGTCGACGGCGGCGATCTCGCCGATCAGCAGCTGGATCCCGTTCCGCAGCAGCCGGCGGCGCGGTTTCAGCAGATCCTCCCGCCCGCCGAAGGGGACGAACAGCAGACCGGGCTGGTAGAGGTGATCGCGTTGGCCGTCGATCACGGTGATGCGCCAGTCGTCGAGCGGCAGGCGGCGGCGCAGCTTGTTGGCCACCATGGTGCCGGCCGTCCCGCCACCGAGGATCACCAACCGTCTCATCGTCAGATCCTTTCTGGGCCCGGCCCGGTGCACCGGGCCGGGCCGGTCGGAGGGCTTCAGTCGGTGTGCTCGATCGTGATGGTGCGGGTCTCGGCGGCCTTCGCCGAGATCGGCACGGTCACTTCGAGGATCCCGGCCCCGTACTTCGCGACGACGGCCTGCTCGTCCGCGCCCTCCGGCAGCAGCACCCGGCGGGTGAGCGTGCCGTAGTGGAACTCCGAGCGGGTACCTTCGCGCTCTTCCTGCTGACGGGTCGCGGTGACGGTCAGCATGCCGTTCGCGACCTCGACCTTGATGTCCTTGTCCGGATCCAGGCCGGGCAGCTCGGCACGGACGACGTACTTGTCGCCGTCGGCGAACTCCTCGATCCGGACGCCGCGCAGCGTCGCCGGCATCGTGAACAGGCTCGGCAGGCCCTCGGCCCAGTCGAACAGTTCCGCGAACTGCCGGCGATTGTCCCTGTGTTGCAGCGTGCTCGCCATGGTGTCTCCTTCCTGTCGCCTTCGCTTGCACTTCCACCACACCTCGCGATCCGTCACCGGAGCAGGGCCCTCCGCACCGGAACGAGCCGGACCTTCGGCCCTCCCCCCGCGGCGTTCGGAGAACGAAGCTGCGGAGAGGAAGGAGCGACGCATGCGCAGCGCGACGGCGACCCCGCCGGTCCGGTACCGCCGGGTCTGGTCCGCGGTCTCCCTCGTCCTGCTGGTCGCTCTGATCGAGTACGTCGTCCTCCCGAAGCTCGCTCCCGCGCGGGATTCCCTCGATCGGGTCACGCAGCTCGATCCGCTCTGGATCGTCGCCGCGGGCGTGCTCGAGGCCGCGAGCCTGGTCAGCTACTCGCTCGTCACTCGCGCGCTGCTGGGTGGGAGCCGGGTCCGGTTCTCGTGGATCCTGCGCTCCGACGTCACCGGGTACGGCGTGAGCCACGTCGTACCCGGCGGCGCGGCGACGGCGACCGCGCTCCGCTTCCGGCTGCTCCAGTCGGGCGGCGCGCGAACGACGGACATCACCGCGACGATCACGGCCGAGGCCGTCGGTTCGTACCTTGCGCTGCTCCTGATCGCCTGGCTGACCTCGATCCCGGCCCTGTTCCTGCGCGACGCGACGCCGGCGTACCTGGCGATGTTCCTGATCGGGCTGGTCGCGATCGCCGCCGGCGTCCTCGCCGTCCGGGAGCGTTCCGCCCTCGAACGGTTCGCGGCGCGCCTGCTGCGGGTGCTCCTGCGCCGGCTCCCCCGCCGCGTGCGGCCCTGGGTGACGTCGGTCGCGCTCCGGCTGCGTGACCTGCTCGCCGCCCGCGAGGTCCGCAAGGCCTTCCTGATCTGGGGAACGCTGAACTGGCTTCTGGACGCGGCCGTGCTCTGGACCTTCCTGCTCGCGTACGGCGAACTCGTCGGTCCGGTGCCGCTGCTGCTCGCGTACTGCGCCGCGAACCTGGCCGCCGCCGTTCCGCTCACGCCCGGCGGCATCGCGATCGTCGAGGGGATCGCGATCTCGACTCTGATCGGCTTCGGCGTCCCCGGCGAAACCGCCGTCCTCGCCGTCCTGTCCTGGCGGCTGCTCCAGTTCTGGGCGCCGGTCCCGGCGGCGGGCCTGTGCTATCTGAGCCTGCGAGCCCAGCGCGGCTTCCTGCCCAGGCGGTAGCCGACCAGCAGCCCGAGCAGCGCGATCGCTCCGCCGGCGAGGCCGTCGACGATGTAGTGGTTGGCAGTCAGCACGATCGCGCAGAACATCAGCACCGGCATCAGCCAACCGAACAAACGGATGATCCAGTGTGCGCCCAGGCTCGCGACCGCGATCCCCATCAGCAGGTTCCAGCCGAAGTGCAGGCTCGGCACGGCCGCGTACTGGTTCACGAAGGCCGGCGGCTGCAGGACCCGGTACGCCGAGGTGCGCTCGGTGACCGTGTCGACGAAGCCGTACGCCGTCAGGAACCGCGGCGGCGCGACCGGGAACGCCGCGAAGAT
Source organism: Kribbella sp. NPDC004138 (assembly GCF_053603655.1). Lineage (NCBI taxonomy): Bacteria > Bacillati > Actinomycetota > Actinomycetes > Propionibacteriales > Kribbellaceae > Kribbella > Kribbella sp. NPDC004138. The sequence continues at coordinate 198,583 of NZ_JBSGFZ010000014.1, read as the reverse complement.
CACCAGCCCGATCGCACCGGACAACAGGATCGCATTCCGGAACGTCCGGTACGCCTCACGCTGCCGGATCAGCAACCACAGCAGCGTGGCGACCACCACCGGCCAGTGCCCGTAGATGTAGATGTATCCGAACAGCTCGGCCAGCCAGCCGTGCTGGATCACGACCTCCTGCAGCCGCGGTTCGACGAAGATCCCGGTCGATCGCTCCAGGGCGATGACGTTCTCGGCGTTGCGGTAGGCGGTGTCGATCCGCGTCGTCATTAGTCCGCGTACCACGAAGTACAACAGGATCGCCGCCGTGATCACGAGCAGCTCGCGAGCCACCTGACGCATCCGGTGCGTCACCCGCAGTACCGCCGTCACATCTCCTGCCACCATCGGCCGCACCTCCTCCGTCCACGCTCGCAACCGGCCGGTCCGGCGACCTAGAGGCATAGCGCCCGGCCGGGCCGGGACGAAGGTCCACGACAGGCGCCGAGATGCCGGATTTGCATCGGCCGGTTATGGTCCTGGCATCGCATTGCCGGGTGGCGCGTCACCGTGCGTCGCACCGGAGGCCCCGGAAGGACCCCTCATGCAACTGGGCCGAGAACATTTCACACGTCTGGGGCGTGGCGGCCGAAAGATCATCACTCATCGCGGCGTGCGCCTCGCAGCGCTCGTCACAGCGGTCGTTGTTTCGCTGTGGAACGTCGAACGCGTCCCGCACACCGCCGTACTGCCGGCGGTGCTCGGACTGCTGCCGTTCGCGATCGGCAAGTACGTCCTGTGTCCGCTGCGGTGGCACGCGATCTCGACCAGCGGCCGGACCCGCCGCTGGCACCTGCGTGCGTACGCGGAGAGCGAGATCCTCGGGCTGATCACGCCGTGGCACGCCGGCGCCGACCTGTGGCGGGTGCATCGGCTCGAGACCGCCGGAGTACGCCGGGCCAGCGCGGCCGCCGAGGTCGCGCTGGACCGCTTCGTCGGCGCGGTCGGTCTGGTCGTCGCGGTGGCGGTCACCGGAGTGACGCTGCCGTGGACGGTGCTGGCAATCGCTCTCGGCGCCGCTGCGCTGGTCCTGGTGGCGGCCCTCGTCGTACGACACCGGCGTCCGAGCCTCACCGGCCGCTGGCCGTGGCCGTCGCCGAAGGTGTTCGCGCTCGGCGTGCTGCTGTCGATCGGCTACCAGGCGACGATCCTCGGTCTGCTCGTCGGAGCCATCGCCGCGGTCGGCGGCCCGGTGCCCGGGCTGCAACTGGTGGCGGTGTTCGGCGCGAGCCAGGTGGCCGGCGTACTGCCCGGTGTCCACGGCGCCAGTCCGCGGGACGGAGCCCTGGTGGCCGGGCTGGCCGCGATCGGCGTCTCGTGGCGCGAGGCGTTCGGCGCGGTCGCACTGACCACGTTGCTGTACTGGATCCCGGCGTTGCTGATCGGCGGCAGCCTGATGTTCCTGCGCTGGCGCGGCTGGTTCACCGAACGGCACCCCGAGACGGCATGATGCGACCACTCGCCATCGCACACCGCGCCGGCAACGACCTCGGCCTGCTGCGGTCCGCCCTCGACGGCGGCGCCGACCTCGTCGAGGCCGATATCCATGCGTATCGCGGCCGCTTGGAAGTGCGGCACCGCAAGACGCTCGGGCCGTGGTGGCTGTGGGAGCGTGGCGAGCTCGTACGGCGCCGCGACGTACGGGTGCCCGAGCTTCACGAGCTGCTGACCGCGGCCGAGGGCGATCCGCGGTTGATGCTGGATCTCAAAGGGATCCATCCGTGGCTCGCGCGGCGGCTGGCGGCCGAGCTGCCCGGGACCGCGATCACCGTCTGCACCCAGCACTGGTGGATGCTCCGCGCCTTTCGCGACCTGGCGAACGTCCGGCTCGTCCTGTCGGCCGGAAGCCGCCGCGGTCTCAGGCGGCTGCGCGCCCGGCTCCGGCGGCGGCCGGCCTACGGCGTCTGCGTCCACCGGCGGCTGCTCACACCCGAGACGGTGACCGAGCTGAGACGGACCGTCGAGGTGGTGTTCACCTGGCCGGTCGACACCGCGGCCGACCTCGCCGACGCGCAACGCCTAGGAGTCGACGGGGTGATCGGCAAGAACCTCGGCGTCCTGGCCCGCTGACCGGCCCGCTGAAACAGGTCCAACGCCCCCTGTGACGGCGCGCCCCGCGACGGATGCTCGAAGTGAGGACGGCGTCGTCCCCTGCGGCCGCCGCCCCGAGCCTGCCGAAGGGAGTCGCCATGTCCAAGCCGTCGACCGCCAACGCGACCCGCGGAGTACGGCGGGTGCCTCCGTCGTCGACCGGATGGTTCGTCTGGATGACCGGGCTGTGGATCGTCTTCTTCGTGCTGATGTCCCAGGGCCGGCTGGACGATCTGGCCGCCTGGATCCGCGACCTGCCGCTGGTGGCCGAGATCCTCGTCTGGATCGCGTTCTTCCCCCAGGTCCTCGCCACCGCCGTCTGGACCAGCGACTGGTCCGACGCCCTCCGGACCACACTGGTGGTCCTCTTCGCCGCCGCCTGGACCATCGTCTCGATCCCCAGGCCCCGGTCCGGTCGGAGGTGAAGGCGATGCGACTCCGCGTCCGCGACATCCTCGCCGTGGTGCTGCTGCTGGCCGTCCTGGTGCCGTACGTCGGCTACCTCGTCGACAGCGACGTGCCTCTGATCGACGACCCGCGTGCCATGGCGTCCACCGGTTTGTTCCTGGGTGGCCTCGCCTTCTGGGTGATCCGTGGCGGTCAGCGCACGACCCGGCTCGGACGCGTCGAGGCCGGGGCAGCTGGGCTGGCCCTGGTGCTCTACGTCCTGACCATCGCGCTCGCCGCGACGGGTGGCGTCGAGTTGCTGCTCGCCGCCTTCATGTGCAGCCTGTTGCTCGTCCTCGCACTGGACCTGCTCGACCGGGGCAGCCCGCGGCATGACGCCGTAGTTCGCCGATGACCGTTCAGCAGACCTCTCCGCGGGGCTTGTCCGCGGAGCAGGCCGCACTGCGGCTTGCCGAGCACGGACCGAACAGCATTCCTGCGCCGCGGCCGCCGTCGCCGTGGCTACGGGTCCTCGTCCAGCTGCGGGATCCGATGATCCTGCTCCTGATCGCGGCCGCGATCCTCACCGCGTGCCTGCGCGACTTCACCGACCTCACGGTCATCCTGGCCGTCGTCGTCCTCAACACCACCGTCGGCGTCGTCCAGGAGATCCGCGCCGAGCACGCGCTCGCCGCGCTCAACCGCCTGGCGGCGCCGCACGCCACCGTACGGCGCAGCGGCCATACCACCGTGGTGCCCGCCGCCGACGTCGTACCCGACGACGTGGTCCTGCTCCAGGCAGGTGACGTCGTACCGGCCGATCTCGTCCTGTTCGACGCGGTCCAGCTGCAGGCCGACGAGTCCACCCTCACCGGCGAATCCGTTCCGGTCGAGAAGGACCCGGCCGACGAGGTGTTCGCCGGAACCGTCGTCACCCGCGGCCGCGGCACCGGCACCGTCACCCGGACCGGACCCGGAAGCGCCCTCGGCCAGATCGCCGCACTGTTGTCGAACCAGCGCCCACGAGCGACGCCGTTGCAACGCAGACTCGCTGGGCTCAGCCGGACGCTGAGCATCGTCGTCGTCGCGCTCTCCGCGATCGTCGCCGTAGCCGGCCTGGTCCGCGGGCTGCCGCTCCCGAGCATGGTCGTGACCGCGGTGAGCCTGACGGTGGCCGCCGTCCCCGAATCGCTCCCCGCGGTGGTCACCCTCGCGCTCGCGATCGGCGCGCACCGCATGGCGCAACGCGCCGCGGTCGTCCGCAAACTGCCGGCCGTCGAGACGCTCGGCGCGGTGACCGTGGTCGCGACCGACAAGACCGGGACGCTCACCGAGGGCATCATGCAGGCCGAGCGGCTCTGGACCGAGTCGGGCGCGGCCACCGCGACCGGCGTCGGCTACGAACCTGCCGGCCAGCTGCGGCCGCCCGATTCCGGCGCCGTCCGGCGGCTGCTGCGTGACGTTGCCTTGTGCAACGACGCCGCGCTCCGGCCGCCGGCGGCCGACCCCGCCGACCCCGCCGACCCCGCCGACACTGCCGACACTGCCGACACCGCCGACCGTGCCGCCTGGCAGCCGATCGGCGATCCGACCGAGGCCGCGCTCCTGACCCTCGCGCATCGCGGATCGGTCGACCCCGACGAGCTGCGCGCCGCGTATCCGCGGACCCACGAGGTGCCGTTCGACAGCACCCGCAAACGCATGACCACGTTCCATGAACAGCCCGGCAGCGACGATCTCCTCGTCATCGGCAAGGGGGCACCCGAGGTCATGCTCACCGCCGACGTCACGCCGTACGGCGACATCGCGCGGGCGAAGGACGTCGCCGCGGAGCTGTCGGAGGCCGGGTACCGCGTGCTGGCGGTCGCCGACAACACCTTGCCGCCCGGTGCGCCCCGGACCGAGAACGACCTGCGGCTGGCCGGGCTGGTCGCGATCACCGATCCCGTGCGGCACAACGCCGCCGAGGTGGTCGCGTCGTTCGGCCGGGCCGGCATCGGCCTGCTGCTGATCACCGGCGACGCCCCCGGCACCGCGCTCGCGGTCGCCGAACGCGTCGGTGTCCACGACGGCCAGGTCGTCACCGGTGCCGACATCGACGCCGGCCAGGACCCGACCGCCGGCCGCGTGTTCGCACGGATCCGGCCCGAGCAGAAGCTGGGCATCGTCCGCGCCTGGCAGGCGAAGGGTCACGTCGTCGCGATGACCGGCGACGGCGTCAACGACGCGCCCGCGCTGCGGCGCGCCGACATCGGCGTCGCGATGGGCCGCGGCGGCACTGAGGTGGCCCGCCAGGCCGCGGACCTGGTGCTGACCGACGACGACCTCGGTACGGTCGAGGCCGCGATCGAGGAAGGCCGGCGGATCTACACCAACATCCGCACCTTCCTGCGGTACGCGCTCGGCGGTGGCCTCGCCGAGGTGCTCGTGATGCTAATCGGTCCGCTGCTCGGCTTCGCCGTACCGCTGCTGCCCGGGCAGATCCTGTGGATCAACATGCTCACGCACGGTCTGCCCGGCGTCGCGATCGGCGCCGAACCCGCCGATCCGCGGGCTATGCGGCAACCGCCGCGGTCGCCGCAGGAGCAGATCCTCGGTGCGGGCCTGTGGCAACGAATCGCGTGGACCGGCGCCCTGATCGCGACCGTGACGCTGACCGCGGCCCTCTGGGCCCGGAGTGCCGGTGCGCCGTGGCAGACCCTGAGCTACCTCGTCCTCGGGCTTGCCCAGCTCGGTGTCGCGCTGGCGTTGCGCCGGCCGACTCCGTCGGCCGGCCGACGCCTCCGCTTCCTCGACCTCGCGGTCGCCGGCGCCGTGGCGGCCCAGGTGCTGCCGCTGATACTCGCTCCGCTGCGCGACCTTCTCGGGCTGCAGGCAGTGACAGGCACCGAGGTCCTGTACGCGGCCGCACTGGCCTCGGTGCCTGGTCTGGTCACCGCCGTCAGCCGGCTCGGTAGAGCGAACCGCCGCCGGAGATCGCGATGGCTGCCGCCTTACCGCCCACGTTCAGCGAGACGATGAAGGTCGAACCGGACGAGCGCGCCTTGAAGGTGACCGCTCCCGACGCCCGGACCGGGACGACGAACGACAGGATCGACGCCGTCTTGCCGGAGCGAGCCATCATGATCGTCGGTGCGGACCTCCGGACGTAGCTGCTCGGGTAGGTCCAGCCCTGGATCGGGCTGCTCTGCCCCTGCTTCACCAACGTCGCTCCGGCCGGCAGTGCCTGCTTGAACGGCACCTGGAACAGGACCGTCCTGGTGCTGTCACCTGACGCGATCGCGGTTGCGGTCGTCCGCGAGTAGACGGTCGCGCGCTGATCCGACGGCAGGTGCCACAGCGTCTGGAACGACTGAGCGGTCCGCGCGGAGGCAACGTCCCACGTGACGATCAGGTCCGGGTTCTTCAGCACCAGAACCCTCCGTACCCGGCTGATCCCGCTTCCCGGTGCGTCGGTGAACACGTAGGACTCTGAGGTGGTCTTCACCGAGTACGCCGCCAGCCTGGTGGTCGGGTTCGTGTACGTCGACATCGGTGTGGTCATCACGCTGTGCGCACTGGGTCCGAGCGTCCACGTGCGCCAGACCCCCGCGTTGTACGCCGCGTACCCGCCGTTGATGACGATGTCGCGACCACGGGCGGTGTAGGTGATGCCGGTGTGGTCGAAGTGCCCGTGGAACGCCCGCGGCGGGCCGTACCTGATGCTGTACGCCGACTCGCCCTTAAAGCCCCTCGTGGGATCGGTGCCCCACCCGGTCCGGCCGAACACATAGCCCGCCGAGTAGACCCCGACCCGCCATGGCGGCGCGGTGCCCTTCGTACCCAGTGAACCGGCGTACTCCATCGGCGTACCGCTCCACGGGTACGTCGCTTGCAGCTCGGTGTCCCCGATCTGGGGCAACCGGCCGACCGAGTTCGTCGCCAGCGTCAGCCACTTGGCCAGCAGTGCTCGCCGGGTCGTGATCGTCGTCCCCGGACTCACCCCGCCGTTCTGCAACACCGCGACCGCCCTGCCCCACAAGGAGTAGTTGAACGAGGCGTAGCCGGTCGACTGCTCGTTGGTCGAGCCCTGTGCGTCGATCGAGGTCGTGATGCCGGCCGCGAGACGTTTGACGGCGAGGTTCTTGTAGTCGCTGCGATTGAGGGTGACGCCAACGCCGAAGAGCGCGATGCTCTCGTCCGTGCCGTGATTCCACGCGCCACTCCAATAGTTGGTGAGGAACCGCGCGTGACTCAGCAGGGCCGCGTCCACCCACGCGTACCGAGCCGGGACCGCGGTCACCTTCAGCCCGGACAGGATCGCCTGCCGCAGGCAGATCAGCACGTTGGTGCGGTGCATGGTGGACTCCCATGCGCCGACGTTCGCCTTCCACGAGTACGGATTGTCGCGGTACCAGTCGTAGGCGATCGTGTTCACCCGGGTCAGTGCCGTCAGGTTGCCCGTGCTCGCGGCCGCGATTCCTTGGCCGAGCCAACGAAGCGAGTGGAACCACATGTACCAGCTGGCGTTCTTGTACGGATTCAGCGACCAGTTGATGTTCCCGCCGCCGTTACCGACCTTGTACGCCGCGTACGGTCCCCAGGTGAACTTGTCGGCGTACAGATTCGCCAACGGATTCGTCTTCTCGAGTCCGCTGTAGCCGGGGCACGCGTAGAACGGTGCCGCCAGGCTCTGGACCGCCGCGGTGCCGATGTCCGTGGCCGGCGCGGCCGTCGGTGGTACCACGTTGCTCGCGCCCGGCACGAACTGGGACTCCCCCGGGTCCTGCGATGCCGGATCGATCGTGATGCCTGTGGTGGTCGCCGGTGTTGCTGTCGGTGCCCGGCTGGCACCGGCCGTCGTTCCTGCCCCCAGCAGCAGAACGGCGATCCCAACGATGACGCAGTACGCTCGTTTGAATCTCATCGTTCTTCCCCCCTTCTGCACCGCCGCCGAACGGCAGCGATGCAGATGAGGGTCGAACGGGTCACCCCACGCATCCCAGAGGCCAACGTCCCGATCGGAACGGGCCGGTCGGCGTCAGCCGTGCAGGCGAACGCGCTCGTGGGTGATCGCCTCGATGTCCGAGGCCGCGGCGTGCAGCAGCTTGTGCGCGAGGTCCGACAGCGCCCGCGCGACGGCCAGCTCGTCGCCGATCTCGGCGATCTCGGTGTCGGTCGGGTTCCGGTGCGCGGCTCCGGTCCCGACCAGATGGGTGTTGTCCGCGGTGTGCAACCTGGCCTCCGCCCGCGTGGTCCGGTCGTCGTCGTGCTCGTCGACGTAGATGTCCACCCGCCACCGCCTGCTGATGATCATGATCTCTTCCTTCCGCCCGGCAGACTTCCGCTCTCCCCGCCATCCTCGCCAGGACCGCCGGCCACCTGCCAGGGCCGTCCGGACCTGCAAGGCAGGAACTTCTGCCCTGCCGGGCGCACCCGGTCGGGAGTGTGCTGGAGGCGTACGAGAGGAGGCGCCATGAGCGACTTCGAGAAGCACCGCACCCAGGCCGACGCCCGACGCGCCGCTGCCCGCCGGCGGTCCACCTCGCCCGTGGCCGAACAAGCCGTCCTGCGGCACCTCGGCGCCGAGCTCTACAAGGAACGGCGCCAGGCCGAGGAGGGAGCCGAGCAGAGCAAGACAAGGAGCCGCTGATGTCCGAGAAGGTGCTGGTCACCTACGCGACCAAGATGGGCGCGACCGCCGGGATCGCCGCCGCGGTCGGCTCCGAACTCCGCGCGGCCGGTCTCGAAGTCGACGTCCGCGAACTCAGCGCCGTCCAGGCCGTCACGCCGTACGACGCGGTCGTCCTGGGCAGCGCGATCTATCAAGGGCATTGGCTGCCGGAGGCCGTTCGCTTCCTCCGCCGGCACGAGCGCCAGCTGCGCACCCGGCGTGTGTGGCTGTTCCACTCGGGCCCGGTGGGTGTCATCAGCCACCAGGACCAGCCCGTCCCGCCGGACGTGGCCCGCCTGGCCCGCCTGGTCGCCGCACCCCCGATCAAGACGTTCGCCGGGAATCTCCAGCCCGACGCGGTCGTCCACCACCCCGACCTCGAACGCCTCACCACCGACTCCAGGGACTGGGCCGAGATCCGCGCCTGGTCGCACGAGATCGCCGCCTCCCTACCGGCCGGCGCCGAAAACTGAGCCGTCAATCAACCCCGCCACGCCGGCCTGCCGTGCGGGCTCGATGCCTCCCGCAATCGATCCGGACCAGTTAGTCTCGATCGAAGAGGTCGCGAGCGAACCGCGGAGTTGGACAGGCGACGAGTCTCAGGGGGGAGGCGGACGGCGATGGCGCCGCAACCGGAGGTGGCCGGTCGCCGGTCGACTCACCGAACCGTGCGGCCTCCTTCGGGCCCGGCGCCCCGCCCGCCGCGAACGCTGGTGACCCGCGAGCGTCTGCACAGGGCGCTGGACCGGGGATTCCGGCAACCGCTGACGATGCTCGTCGCGCCGGCCGGAACCGGCAAGACCGTCCTGCTCGCGGACTGGGCGGCGCGGTCCGAAAGCCCCATCCGCTGGATCAGTGCGACCGGCGTCCCGGCGGCGCTCGACGAGTTGCTGATGCCCGCCGACGACTCGGAGCTCGTGATCATCGACGACGCGCACCTCCTGCCCGCCGACGCGCTCGAGCAGCTGTCCGGTCTCCTCGCGGCCCTGCTGCCGGGCGCCGCGAGTCACCTCCGGCTGCTGATCGCGAGTCGCTACGACCTTCCGCTGCCGGTCGTCGAACTCGAAGTGCACGGCATGGCGTCGATCCTGCGCGCCCGGGATCTGCTCTTCCGGGACGCCGAGGCGGCCGCCCTCGTCCGCGCCCACGCCGCGGGAGCCAGCCAGGCCGAGGTCGACCTGCTGCAGGAGAAGGCCGCGGGCTGGGCGGCGGCGCTGGTCCTCGGAGCCCGCGCGATCGGGGGTTCGGGCGACGCGCAGACGCCGGTGCTGACCGAACGGCCGGTGCTCGACCTCCTGCTCGGCGAGAGCTTCAACATGCTCGACGAGCGGACCCAGAACGTCTTGGTCTGCACCTACGGCGAACCCGACATCACCTCGCGGCTCGCCACCGTGCTGAGCGGGGACAAGGACGCCGGCGCCTTGCTCGCCGACCTGGCCGCCAGCGGTCTCCTCGTCACGGCGTACGGCGAGGAGCCCGACACGGGGACGACGTACCGCTACCACCCGCTGCTGGTCGAGTTGCTCAGACGCCTCGTCGCGGTCGGCTCCGACGACGCGAAACGCGTCCTCGCGGCGCACCGCCGGGCCGCCGTCTACTTCGAGCATCACGGCGACGCCAACCGGGCGCTCGGGCATGCGCTCGCGGCCGCCGAACCGGTTCTGATCGCCCGGACGTTGCTGGACCACGGTCCGGCGATCCTGGCGGCCGGCGACCTCGACCTGGTGGCGGCGGCATTCGACGCGCTGCCGGACGACTATGTCGACACGCACCCGCACCTCCTCGGCGTCCGCGGGATCCTTCGGCGTCTGACCGGCGATCTGACCGGGGCCGTGATGGATGCGAGCCGCGCGACCGCGCTGCTGTCCGCTGCCGGGTCAGGCCCGGAAGAGAGCGCACTCGAGGCCGACGTCCTGCTGCTGCGCCTGTGGCAGTCACGCTTCGGCTGGGACGACGTCGACGATGCGATCGAGGCGGCCAAGGGGCTGCTCGACCGCGCCTGGGGCCAGAGCGACCGGCGCGCGATCATCGGGCTGGAGCGGCTGGCCTGGCTGCTCGTCGAGCTCGCCGAAGCGGAGATGCTGGCGAATCGCGTCGACGACGCGCTCAGCCACCTCGACGACGTCCTGGTGACCGCCCGGATGGCACATCATCCCCAGCTGGTCGCTGCCGGGCTGGCGGACCGGGCGGTCCTCGAGCTGACCCGTGGCCAGGCCGGCAGCGCCGCCCGATCGGCCCAGTCGGCCCTCGACGCCGCGGCGAGCCACGGGTTGTCGGACGAGTACGTCGTCCGGGCGCAGCTCGTACTCGGGCTGGCAGCGTTCAACCGCCTCGATCTCGACGAGGCGCGGCGCTGGCACCACGCGACGACGGCGGTGGACGCGTCGAGCACCGACATCCTCGTCGCCGCGCTGCGGGAGACGCTGCGGACGATCACGGTGATCGAGGACGGCGAGCTCGACGAGGCCCGTCTGCAGCTGGCCTCCGACCCGCCGAACTCGGGGCCGATGCCGGCGTTCCTGGTGCGTGACCTGGCGCTGCTGCGCCTGTGGGTCGCGGTCCTGGTCGGTGACCGGGCCTCGGTCGCGGCGCAGATCGGCGTCCTCGAGACCTCCGGCAACGCTGCCGAGGCCGCCCTCGCGAAAGCCGTCGACTCGATCGGTGAGGGCGACGTCCGCAGCACCCTCGACGCGGTGGACGCCGCGCTGGTGCTGCCCGGGGTCCATCCGGCGCTCGCCGCGTCGGTCAAGGCCTTCCGTACGATCCTGCTGCTCCGCATCGAGGAGGACGCGGCGGCCGAGGAGGCGCTTGCGGACCTCCTCAACGACGTCGCCCCGCAACACCTGCTGCACCCGCTCGCGATGGCCGGCCTCGAACCGGGGTTCATGGACCTGCTGCAGCGACACACCGCGGCGCCGGCCGCACACCCGTTCGCGTCCACCGCGCTCGACAAGCTCTCCCATTACCAGGCGCACCGGCGCTCCCGGGGCGGATTCGTCCCGGTCATCCCGGTCGTGGACGTCGCACCGGCGCAGCCGCCGCGGCCGCTGGACGCCGTCGTCAACGGAGCGACGATCCGCTTCACCGCGCGGGAGGCCGAGGTCCTGGACGAACTGGCCCTCGGAAGCTCGTACGCCGAGATCGCCCAGTCGCTGTTCATCACGGAGAACACCGTGAAGACACATCTGCTGTCGCTGTACCGGAAACTGGGCGTCGACAAGCGGTCGGCGGCCCTGCGCACTGCTCGCTCCATCGGTCTGCTCTGACCGCTCCCCCGGCACGGGTGATGTTCTCGGGCAGTCCACGCAGCAGAGTCATGCTGTCGGACGTGGAAGAGGGCAGTGTCATGGCTCATTACGTGATTCGGGTCAAGGGCGACCTGTCGCCGGAGCTGACCGAGGTGTTTCCCTCCCTGATGGCGAATCGAGAACCCGCCCAGACGGTCCTGCACGGCGATCTCGAGGACCAGTCGGCCCTGACCGGCGTGCTCAACCACCTGGACACGCTCGGGATCACGATCATCGAGGTGGTCCAGATCCCGTCCTCCACCTGACCCGGCGGCGCGGTCACCCGGACCGGGTGAGGTGCCCCCGCGCCACGAAACTCTTCCGAGGAGGTCGAGATGGCCCAGCCAGACACCGGATCGCCGGCCCCTGGGTCCCGCGACTGGTGGAGCCGTCTCGCACACCGGCCGCTGCTCACGATCATTGCCGGTGCCGTCGCCGGCGCGCTGGTCACTGCGGTGATCTTCGTCGCTGTACGGCGGGACAGCGGCGCCGCGGCGGCGAGCGGCGGCGACACCGGTACGGCGATGTGCCGGGCCGTTCCGGTCGCCGACCAGGTCCTGCCGTCGATCGTCACGATCTCCGCCCGGGGCGGCGCCGCGGCCGGCACCGGTTCGGGGCAGATCTTCAAGGAGGGCGGCTACATCCTCACCAACGACCACGTCATCTCGGTCGCCGCGGGCGGCGGCTCCGTCGCGGTCCGGTACAGCGACGGCCACAGCTCGGACGCCACGATCGTCGGACGCGACCCGAGCACCGACCTGGCCGTGCTCAAGGCGGCCGACGAGGCCAAGAACCGTCCCGTGATCGCCACCGGATCCTCACAGGCGCTGGAGGTCGGTCAGCCCGTCGTCGCGCTCGGCGCTCCGCTCGGCCTGGCCAGTACGGTCACTTCCGGGATCGTCAGCGCGCTCGACCGCTACGTCCCGGTACCCGGCGACAACGTGACCCATCACCTGATCGGCGCGATCCAGACCGATGCCGCCATCAACCCCGGCAACAGCGGCGGCGCGCTGGTGGACTGCTCTGGACATCTCGTCGGCGTCAACGCCGCGATCGCGACGGTCCCCAACGCGGCCGGAGTCAGCGGCGGCGGGAGTGTCGGGCTCGGCTTCGCCATTCCCGTCGACCTGGCGAAACCGATCGCCGACCAGCTCATCGCCACCGGCCGGCCGGGCCATCCGACCACCGGGCTCCAGGTCCAGGAGCTGCCGTCCGGCGCCGGGTTGTTCGTCCTGTCCGTCGACCCGGGCGGTCCGGCCGTGGCGGCCGGGCTCCGGCCGGGCGACATCATCACGCAGATCGACGGCGAGCCGGCCGTGAGCAGCGAGCAGATCGTGGTGGCGACGCTGACCCGGAAGGCCGGAGACACCCTGAAGCTGTCGTACGTACGCGGCGAGACCCCGGCGACCACGACGCTCACGCTGGCCGCCCAGTAGTCGCTCAGGCGGGCGCGACGGGCTGGGAGGCGAGCAGATCGAGACCGAGGCTGCTCGCCAGGAACCGCGCCGCGAGCCCGCCCGTGACGCTGTTGCCGGCGACATCGAGCCGCGGGCCGTAGGTGCCCAGCGCACCCTTGCCGGGCGAGACGGTGACGATGCCGCCGCCGATCCCGCTCTTGCCCGGCACCCCGACATCGAGCAACCAGTCGCCCGACGTCTCGTACAGGCCGGCGATCGTCATGACGGCCAAGGTCACGCGCGCTACGTCCGCACCGACGACTCGCTGCTGCGTGGCGGGGCACACGCCGCCGTCCGCGAGGGTCGCGCCCATCATCGCGAGGTCGGCTGCCGTGACGCTCAGACAGCTCTGCCTCGTGTAGAGGTCGACAGCTTCGGCCGGATCACCGGCGAGGCCGCCGACACTCGTCAGCAGCGCGGCGAGCGCCCGGTTGCGATGGTTGGTCGCCAAGGCGGACGAGAGTACGCCGGAATCGAGCTCGAGCTCCCGGCCGGCGAAGGCGGACAAGCCGTCAGCGAGGAACTGCCAGCGCCCGTCCGGCGAGTCGCCCGGCGTGAGACTGGTCGTCGCGATCGCGCCCGGGTTGACCATCGGGTTGGTTCGCCCGCCCTCCGACTGGTCGACCGCCTGAACCGAGTTGAACGGCAGCCCGGTGGCGTTGACCCCGACCAGCTGCCGCACCGCTTCGACACCGACCGCCTGAGCCACCAGCGCGAACACGAAAGGCTTCGCGACACTCATGATGGTGAACGGCCGCCGCGCGTCGCCTGCCTCGAAGCACCGGCCGTCGGTCGCCGCGATGCAGACGCCGAACACCTCCGGGTCGACCTGGGCCAGCGCCGGGTAGACCTCCGACACGGCTCCGTCGGCGACGTCGCGGAACCGCTCGTACGCCGTACGCACCAGACGGTCGACCGTGGCGGTGCCGGGCAGGCCGCCGGTGGAGACGTACCGGTCGAGCATGTCAGAACCGCCACACCAGCGGGACGATCAGCAGCGCCATGAGCAGCCACCACGCCATGACGATGATGCCCAGCCGCCAGTAGTCGCCGAAGCGGTAGCCCGCCGGGCTCATGATCATCATGTTCCCGGGAGTGGAGATCGGGGTCAGGAGCGACGCGGCACCTGCGACGGCAACGACCATCAGCACCGGTTTGACGGAGGTGGCCGTGCCTTGTGCGGCCGCGACCGCGATCGGTGTCACGATCAGCACAGTGGCGGTGTTGCTCACCATCTGGCCGAGCGTCGCGGTCAGCGCGAAGAGCGCCAGGAGCAACAGGTACGGGCGGCCCGCGCCGACCGCGTCGATGACGAGATCGGCGATCCGGTCCGCCGCGCCGCTGGACTGGATGGCGCCGGACAGCGGGATCAGGGCGCCGATCATCACGATGATCTGCCACGAGATCGCCCGGTACGCCTGGCGCGGGACGACCACCTTCGTCAGGATCATCGCGAGGGCGGCCAGCAGTCCCGCCATCGCCGGCGGGACCAGGCCGGTCGCCAGCAGCACGATCATCGCGGCCAGGATCGCGACCGCGACCGACGCCTTGGATCCCCACGGGATCGCCTGGCGGCGGACGAGTTCGGGCGAGTCCACCAGCAGCACGTCGCGATCGCGCTGAAGCTCGTCCAGGGCGGCCCACGGCCCGTGCACCAGGATCGCGTCGCCTTCGGCGAGCTCCGTCTGCCGGTTGCCGCGATCCTTGCCCATCCGCTGGACCGCGATGATGACCAGGTCGCGGCTGCGGAGCATACCGGGAAACACCGTTTCACCGACCAGCGACGACCGCGGCGGGATGACCGCCTCGACGACACCGGCGTCACGGTTCATCAGCTCCGCCGCGGGGGCCGTCGTCGTACTGACAGCCAGCGACGCGTTCGCGGTCAGGCTGTGCACCTGGTCGTTCGGCCCGGTCACGACGAGCACGTCGTCGACGTCGATGGCCGACTCCGTCCGGGCGCGGCCGCGGCCGTCCTGCAGGCCGACGATGGTGACTTCCGGGTACGCCGCAAGGTCGACCTCCTCGACGCCGAGGCCCAGCAGCGGCGAGAGCTCTCGTACCCGCAACCGGTAGAACCTGTCGGTCAGCGCGTAATGGCTGTCGAGCGTCTCCGCATGGACGGCCAGGTCGGCCGCCGGATGCGCCGGCCGGGTGGCCGGGAGCAAGCGGGGCCCGAGGAGCACCGAGATCGCGATGGTCCCGACGACGAGCGGAACCCCCACGACCGCGAACGAGAAGAACCCGAAGGGCCCGGCGCCGGCGTCCCCGGCCGCCTCGGAGACGATGATGTTCACCGGCGTACCGGTCAGCATCAGCAGGGATCCCGCGCTGCCCGCGAAGCTCAGCGGCATCAGCAGCCGGGACGGCAACTCGCCGATGCGCGTCGCGAGGACCACGACGAGCGGAAGCAGCGCGGCGACCGCCCCGTTCAGCGTGATGAAGGCCGTCAGCACCGCGGACAGGAGCGTGACGGCGACGAGCACCCGTGCCCGCTTCGTGCCCGCGTGCCGCACGATGACCTGACCGGCCCAGGCGGTCACGCCGGTCGAGTCGATGCCCTCGCTGACGACGAACAGCGTGGCGATGAAGATCACCACCGGGTCGCCGAAACCCGCGAGGATCTCGGGGAACCCGACGACGCCGGTCGCCCACAACGCCAGCGCCGTCAGGACGGCGACCACCTCGACCGGCAGCCGGTGCCACACGAACAGCGCAACGGTGAGACCGAGGATGACCAGGCTCAGCGTCCCGTCGTCCATCGCCGCCGCCTAGCCGAGGTGCACCGGGGCGTTCGGACCCCACGGAATCCCGAGGACGTACCACAGGACGTAGAACAAGGTCCAGGCGACCAGCACGATCCCGGTGTACGGCAGCATCATCGACACCACCGTGCCCATACCGGCCTTCTTCCGGTACCGCTGGCAGACGAGCACGATCAACGGCAGATACACCATCAGCGGCGTGATCACGTTCGCCGGCCCGTCACCGACGCGGTAGGCCGCGACCACGGTCTGCGGCGCGATGCCGAGCCGGAAGAACAGCGGGACGAAGATCGGCGCCAGGATCGCCCACTTCGGGATCACGCCCGGCATGATCAGGTCGATCAGGAACACGAGCAGGATGAAGCCGATCAGCAGCGGCAGCGCGCCGATGTCGGCCCGCTCGAGCAGGTCGGCCAGCCCGGTCGCGGCCAGTGTGGACATGTTGGTGTAGTTGAAGTACGCAATGAACTGGGCGATCAGCAGCATCAGGAAGATCAGCCCGCCGAGCCCGTTGAACGTCTTGACGATCGCGTTGATGACGTTCGTACTCCCGGTCAGGGTCTTCGCGCCGCGGCCGTAGCCGAGCCCGGCGGCCAGGAACAGCATCGAGATGATGAACAGCAGGCTGCTCATGAACGGCGAGGACCCGAAGATCTCCCCGGTGTCCGGGTTGCGCAGCGGGGCGCCCGGGATGAAGGTCAGTGCCGACACGATCGCGATCGCGATCAGCAGGTAGTACACCGACCACCGCAGCCCGCGCGACTCCAGCTGCATCTCCTCCTCCGTCGGCTGGTGGTCGACCGGCGCGTCGGACGGCGCCTCGGCAGGGTCGTACTTGCCGAGCCGCGGCTCCAGCAGCCGCTCGGTGATCACCGTCATCACCACGGCGCAGAACAGTGTCGCGGCGATGCTGAAGTAGAGGTTGTGGGTGACGTTCAGGTCCACGTCCGGCGCCACCAGCCCGATCGTCTCGTTGGTGACCTCGGTGATGATGCCGTCGGCGGGCGTGATCAGGATGTTGACGAAGAAGGCGGCGCTGACACCGGCGTACGCCGCCGCGATGCCGGCCAGCGGGTGCCGCCCGAGGGACGCGAACGCGGCCGCGCCCAACGGGATCAGCACCAGATAGCCGGCGTCGGACGCGACGCTGGAGATGCCGCCGAGCAGCACGATGATGAAGGTGATCAACGCCTTCGGTGCGACCTTCACCATCTTCCGGATCAGCGCGGCGATCAGGCCCGCCTCCTCGGCGACGCCGACGCCGATCATCGCGACCAGGATGACCGCGACCACGCCGAAGTCGTTGAAGTTCTGCACCGCGGTCGTGAAGATGAACCGGATCCCGTCACCGGTCAGCAGACTCTCCGCGGTGATGGTCTCGTGCCGCACCTCGAAGTCCGGCACGGCCGGCGCCGGCGGGGCGTCGTTGCCCGGCACACTCGTGCCCCCGGGGTACTCCGGCGCGACCTGGGCCGTCCCCGGTTCGGCGATCTCGGTGGTGACGCTGGTGCCGGCCCAGGACAGGATCTGGGACAGCACGATGACGATCACGATCAGCGCGAGGAAGATCAGCGCCGGATGCGGGACCTTGTTGCCGACCCGCTCGATCCCGTCCAGCACCCGTTGCATCGCGCCCGGCTTGGCGTGCTTGTCCTCGACCCCTTTGGCGTTCACGGCTCAGTCCTCGGGCGGGCGGGTGAACCCGAGAGCGAACTCGATCAGCAGCTTGGTGCCGAAGCCGGTCGCGCCCTTGTTCCGCCAGGTCCGCGGTGCCGGGAGTTGCGCCGTACCGGCGATGTCGACGTGCGCCCACGGCCGGCCGGCGACGAACTCCTCGAGGAACAGCGCCGCGGTGATGGACCCGGCGTTGACGCCGCCCATGTTCGTCAGGTCGGCGATCGACGAGTCGAGCTGCGTGCGGTACGGGCGGTGCAGCGGCAGTTCCCAGACCTGTTCGTCGACGCTGTCCCCGGCGCGCCGCAACTGCTCGACGACGTCCTGGTGGTTGCCCATCACGCCGGCGATCTCGACGCCGAAGGTGCGCAGGCAGGCGCCTGTCAGCGTGGCGATGTCGACGATCGCGTCCACCGGCTCCTCGGTCGCCAGGGCGAGGGCGTCGGCCATCACCAGGCGTCCTTCGGCGTCGGTGTTCAACACCTCGACCGTGGTGCCGTTGCGCATCCTCAGCACGTCGCCGAGCTTCATCGCCGATCCGGACGGCATGTTGTCGGTGCACATCAGGTAGCCGGTCACGGCCGTCGTGCACCCCAGCGCACGCAGCGCGGTCATCGACGCCAGGACGGCGGCGGCGCCGGTCATGTCGTTCTTCATCTGCGCGTGCGACTCGTCGCTCGGCTTCAGGCTGATGCCGCCGGAGTCGTACATGACGCCCTTGCCGACCAGCGTGATCCGGCCGGTGGGTTCGGCCGGCTGGTACCGGAGCCGGACCATCCGCGGCGGGTCCACGCTGCCGCGGTTGACGCCGAGGATCCCGCCGCACCCCATCTCGATCAGCTGGTCCTTGTCGAAGACCTCCACCTCCAGTCCCGCCGGTGGCCCGACCTCGAGCGCGACCTCGGCCATCCGGACCGCGGACAGCGTGCTGGCCGGGCAGTTCGCCAGGTCACGGCCGAGGCTGCAGGCCGCGGCGACCACCCGGCCGCGCTCGACACCGGCCGCGGCCTCGTCGGCCTCGTCGTCGCCGGCGATGACCAGCAGCGAATCGAGTGTCGGCTCCTCGGCGTCGCGGCCCACGAAGTACCGCCAGCGGGCGAGCAGCACGCCCTCCGTGACGGCCTGCGCGTACGCCGCGACCGGCAGCGCGGAGTCCCGGGAGGGGACCTCGATCGCGAGCCGCTTGTGCCACGGGACGGCCCGGGCGAACTCGGCGGCCAGGTCCCGGACCAGCGTGCTGTCGAGCCGGTCCGGCGAACCGATGCCGACGGCGACGCGGACCGGTCCGTCCACCGTAGGCCGCACCAACGTCTGACCACGCTGCGCGGTGAAGCCGGCCGCCGCGAGACCCGCGGCGTCGACGCCCAGCTCCTCGGCGGGCGGCCTGCCGACCGCCACCGGGACGGCGAGCGCATCGGCCTCGGCCACGGCCTGTTTCAGAGTGCCGACGCCGACCGCCGGCCGGCGACGGGTGGAAGGAATCGGGTCGAAGTCGTCTGGGGTGGTCATCACGACGTCTCCTCCGGACGGGGCTGATCAGCTCTGCAGGGCCTGGACGAGCTCTTCCTCGCGCTCCTTGGTCAGGTTCGTCTGGATGACCGTCGGGCCGAACGGCTTGAGCGCGTCGATCACGCGGTCCACGGTCGCCGACCTGGCGAGCAGGAACACCGCGGCATGGTCGTCCTGCAGCTCACGGCCGACGTCCTTGATCAGCTGGTCGTTGATGCCGATGTCGGTGAGCTTGCCGGCGATCGCGCCACTGGCCGCGCCGACGGCGAATCCGGCCAGCGGGTTCAGGAAGATCAGCCCGAGCAACGTCCCCCAGAGGGCGCCGCTGGCCGCGCCGGCGCCGGTCAGGTTCATCGTCTGCTGGATCCGCACTTTGCCCTTGCTGTCCTTGTACGCGATCGCGGCGTCCTCGCGCTGCAACAGCTGCTGCTTGGCCAGATCCTCGGTCAGCTCGATCACCCGCTCGGCGTCGTCGCGACTGTTCAGGCCGAGCACCACTAGATGGGTCATGCCGGTTCCTCTCCTGGGCTGATGGCTCGACCTGGGGCGCCGAGCGCCTCATTTCATCAACTGCCGGTAGCGGGACGGCTCCACCGATTGAGGTGATTTCGCAGCTTCACCCTTTCCGGGGGATCCGGGGCACCTTGGCGCCGATCCAGACGGCGACGACGACGAGCAGGCCGATGCCGACCAGCCATCCCCACAACCCCTCCGACACCGGGCCGAGCCGTCCCAGCGGGTAGCCTCCGGGGTTGTCCTGCTGCTGCAACTGCGTCACGTAGGCGATGATCGCGCGCTTGTCCTCGGGGAGCAGGACCGCGTCGGAGAAGACCGGCATCTGCTGCGGACCGGTCAGCATCGCCTGGTACATGTTGCGCGGCGACGTGTGCATCAGCGACGGCGCGTAGCGCCCGTTCGGCAACGCGCCGCCCCGCCCGGCGAAGTTGTGGCAGGCCGTGCAGTTGGTCCGGAACAACTCGCCGCCGCGGACGATGTCCGACTGCGTCGCCTTGCTCACGTCGTACGACTCCGGCGGCGGGATCGCCGGGCCGGGGGCGAGCGAGGCGACGTACGCCGCCAGCGCCGCGATCTCCTCCTCGGTGTAGACCGGTGGCTTCTGCGGGATCTGGGCGCCGGGCTGGGCCGCCGGCATCCGCCCGGTGCTGACCTGGAAGTCGACCGCGGCCGCACCGACCCCGATCAGCGACGGGCCGGCCTGCCGTCCGTCGCCGTTCGTCCCGCCTTCGGCGTGCAGTCCGTGACAGCTGGCGCAGCCGACCGCGAAGAGCCGGCGCCCTTCCTCGATCTGCTGGGACTGCGGCCCGTCGGCTCCGGCCGCGCCGTTCGGCACCACGGCGGAGTACGCCAGGCCGACCAGCACCAGCGCGGCCACCAACGCGACGGCCTTCATCGCCCCGTGCCTGCGCAGCGGTCGCCGGTCAGTCGCCTCGCCCATCTGTCTGCTCACTTCTTGTCGCGCTTGGCCTGGCGGCGTGCGCCGGCGGCCCGGGTTGACGCGTCCTTCTTCAAACCACCAGTGGTCTTGGTTGCGCGCGGCGGTCCGTCGGCGGCGCGCACCGGGCGGGACGTCGTACTCCTTGCCGCCGGAGCGGGGCCGGCGGCGGTCGTCTTCGACGCCGCGATCCGCTCGCTGCGCAGTTCGTTCGCGGCCCGCCGGGCGGCCGTTGCCACCTCCCTGCTGACCCGTGCCAGCGCGTCCTCGAAGAGCTCGGCCTTGCCGCGGTCCCGCTGGTTCTTGGGATAGGCCATGCCGCGCCCCCCGGCCGTGGCGACGGACAGGCTGGCGCCGCGGCGGTAGTTCTTCACGTACTTCGTGCGCGCCCGCCGGATCCGCTGGTGCAGCTCCAGCAGCTCGTCCTCGTCCAGCGCGCTCAACGCGTCCCGATCCGTCTCGGCGATCAGCAGCCGCTCGGCATCGGTCAAGGAATTCATCAGCGCTTGGTTCACAGGAAGCCTCCTGCGTCGGAGACGACGTCTCCTTGTTTCATGATCAGTGCGAAGGCGGTCTCGGGTGCGGCCAGGAGCTGGATGTCGTCCAGCGGGTTGCCGTTCACGAGGATCAGGTCGGCCAGTGCGCCCTCCTCGACGACACCGAGGACGCCCGGATATGGATTGCGCGCACCGGACAGCGCCAGGAGCTCGGCGTTCGTGACCGTCGCCATCGCCAGCACCTCGGCCGGTGAGAACCAGCGGGTCAGCTTCGCGAGCTGTTTGCCCTGCTTCGCCGCCAGGGCGGGCTCGAACAAGGTGTCGGTCCCCCAGGCCACGCGGACGTCGTGCTTCCTGGCCAGTTCGTACGCCGTCTCGGTGCCGACCACCATCTGCTCGAACTTGGCCTGGCTGTGCGGCGGCACCGCAATCGCGTCCTCGTCGTCCAGGAACGGCTGGAGCGACCACCAGACGTCGTTCTCGGCCATCAGTTCGACGGTGTCGTCGTCGAGCAGCTGACCGTGCTCGATGCATTTCACCCCCGCGCGGATCGCCTGCTGGACGGCCCGGGGCGTGTAGGCGTGCACCATCACGTAGGTGCCCCAGTTCTCCGCGGCGTCGACGGCCGCGTGCAGCTCGGCCTCGGTGTACTGCGTGACGTCCAGCGGGTCGTATGCCGACGCGACGCCGCCGCCGGCCATCAGCTTCAGCTGCGAGGCGCCGAGCATCAGTTGCTCCCGGGCCGCCTCGAAGACCGCGTCGACGCCGTCGGCGATCCGGACGGCGCCGACGAGTTCCGCGTGACTCAGCTGACCGGCCCGGCCGCGCGGGATCTCGTGCCGGGAGCGGAAGTCGCCGTGGCCGCCGGTCTGCGAGATCATCGCGCCCGACGGGAAGATCCGCGGACCGGGGACGAGGCCCGAGTCGATCGCCTGCTTCAGGCCGAACGACGGGCCGCCCGCGTCGCGGACCGTGGTGAAACCCCGCAGCACCGTGTCGCGAGCCGTCGTGGCCGCCAGGATGTGCAGGAACCCGACGTCGCCGGTCATCGCCAGGGCCAGCGGCGCGGCGGCGAACAGCGAGTGCCAGTGCGCGTCGATCAGTCCGGGAATCAGGGTGCGCCCGTCCCCCGCGATCACGCGCGCGCCGGAGGGCACCTCGCCCCCGGCGTCGATGCTCTCGATGATCCCGTCGCGCACGACGACCTGCGCCGGGTCGCCGACGCGGCCGTTGCGCACGTCCACGACGCGCACCTCGCGAAAGACGATCGGCAAGTCCCGGTCCGAAGCCACGACGGCACCCTTCTTCTGCTCATCTCGAACAGTAGGACCAGTTCGCGCCCGGCCACTCACCCGATATGGAGGATGATGAATCCGTGGACAGGCTGTCCGTGCACGACGAGCTCGAGCGTGCCCGTGCGGACTTCCGGCGCCTTGTCGAGTCGTCGGACGACGAGGCCCTGCGGAAACCGTCCAACGGCACGCGCTGGAGCAACCGCGAACTGCTCTTCCACATGCTGCTGGGCTACCTGATCATCCGCGCGCTGCTCGGACTCGTCCGCGTTTTCGGCCGGCTGCCACCCGGGGCCAGCCGCGGCTACGCCCGGCTGCTGAACGCCGTGACCCGCCCCTTCGACAAGATCAACTACCTCGGCTCGTACGCCGGCGGGCGCACCCTGAGCCCCGCCCGCATGGTCGCCCTGTTCGACCGCGTCGTCGACAAGCTCCACCGCCGCCTCGACGCCGAGACCGACGCGGACCTGGAGCGGGGCATGCACTACCCGACCCGCTGGGACCCGTTCTTCAAGGACTACATGACGCTGGCCGACGTCTACCACTTCCCCACCCAGCACTACGACTTCCACCGCCGCCAGCTGACGCTCGGACAGGATTAGCCGCAACGCAGGGCGGCGGGAAGCCCCGAACCGGGACGTGAGACAAGCAACGGTGACTGGAGACAGGTAATACCAGGTCCCCACCCACCACGGCTTGTCTCGCCACCAGCAGCTTGACAACACCTCCGCCGCCCTTGACCGAACGGCGTTGCGGTTAGCCGGGCTGCAGTTCGGTGAGGAGTTTCTCGATGCGGGCGCGGATCTCGTCGCGGACCTGACGGACGACCTCGATCGGCTGCCCGGCCGGGTCGGTCAGCTCCCAGTCCTCATACCGCTTGCCGGGGAAGACCGGGCAGGCGTCGCCGCAGCCCATCGTGACGATGACGTCGCTGCTCTTGGCGGTGTCGTACTCCAGCAACTGCGGCACGTTGCCGGTGATGTCGATCCCGACCTCGCGCATCGCCTCGACCGCGACCGGGTTGATCTCGTCCTTCGGCGCCGACCCGGCCGACCGGACATCGACCGCATCCCCGGCCAACTGCCGCAACCACCCGGCAGCCATCTGGGACCGACCGGCGTTGTGCACGCAAACGAACAGAACCACAGGCTTGCTCACGAACCGACTCCAGACTCTGTGCGGGGTACGACGACCTCGCCCGCCGCGCCACCCGCGACGGGATAGAGCACGACGAGCAGCAGGGCGCCGACGATCGCGCCGACCACCTGGAAGACCACGAAGGCCGGCACCGACCCGGGCGCGATCCCCGCGAAGGTGTCGCTGAACGCCCGTCCGATGGTGACCGCGGGGTTGGCGAACGACGTCGACGACGTGAACCAGTACGCCGACCCGATGTACGCGCCGACCGCCGCCGGCGCCGCCGCGGACCGGCCGGACCTGGCCAGCGCGAAGATCAGCAGGATGAGCCCGGCGGTGGCGACCGTCTCGCCGACCCACAGATGGCCTGCCGACCGGTCCGTTGCCGACAAGGAGACCGCGTTCTCGCCGTACATCAGGTTGGCCAGCACGGCTCCGGCGATCGCGCCGATGATCTGGACCAGGACGTAGCCGGCGAGGTCGCGTGCTGCCAGACCGGTGCCGTCGCGCCGGCCGAGCCACCAGTCCACGGCCGACACCACCGGGTTGAAGTGCGCCCCCGACACCGGCCCGAGCATCAGGATCAGCACCGCCAGGCCCAGGGCGGTCGCGAAGGCGTTCTCCAGAAACTGCAGCCCGACGTCGTCCGGCGACAGCCTCGACGCCGCGATCCCCGAGCCGATCACCACCGCCATGAGCAAGCCGGTACCGACGCCTTCAGCGACCAGCCGCCGCCACAACGGCTGGCTCATCCGCGGCTCACCGGCACGTCGAGATCGTCCAGCAGCACACGGACACGGCGTTCGATCTCGTCGCGGATCGGCCGCACGGCGGTGACGTCGAGGCCGGCCGGGTCGTCGAGCTCCCAGTTCTCGTAGCGCGTCCCTGGGAAGATCGGGCAGGCGTCGCCGCAGCCCATCGTCACGACGACATCGGCCGCACGCACGACCTCGTCGGTCCACGGTTTCGGGAACTCCGCCGAGATGTCGATGCCTCGCTCGGCCATCGCCGCGATCGCCGCCGGGTTGACCTCGATCCCCGGCTCCGATCCGCCGGACCACGCGACGGCCTGCTCGCCGGCCAGGTGCTGGAAGAACCCGAGCGCGATCTGCGACCGCCCCGCGTTGTGAACGCAGAGGAACAGCACGACCGGCCTGCCGTCGTCGTGATGCCCTTCGACGCGGGCCAAGGCGCTCAGCCGCTGCCGCGCGAAGCGTTCGGCCAGCAGCGGAAGGAAGTTCGGGATCGTGCTGCCGGTCGCGAACTGGTCGTAACTGGAGTGCAGGAACCGCTCGACGGTCTCCGGGCCGTAGATCCCGGAGAACTCGTCGGCGAGCCGCGCGGCTGAGGTGCGCAACGCGACGTGCTGGTCGATGGACAGGTCTTGGCGACGGTGCCATACGAGTTCAGTCATGGGGTGCTCCCAGGGGCGGCTGATGTCGATGCGGGCGTCAGTGCGGGCGCCAACCGGTCGATCCGGTCGGCGAGTTCGGTGTAGGCGGCTTCGAAGGCCGCGTCGGTGTCGACCGGCGCCGGATCCGGCACCGCCCAGTGCAGCCGGGGGCGCTGCTCGACCGGCCAGTGTTCGTAGGCGTTGTCGCAGACCGCGATCAGCAGATCGTCGCGACGTACGACATCCCGCACCTGCGCAGTGCGCCACCCTGCAGTATCGAAGCCGTGCCGGCGAGCGATCTTCAGCGCGCGGCGATGGACCCGGTGCGCGGGATCCGTCCCCGCGGACAAGGCGGGGATCTGGCTCCGGCGGGACCAGATCGCCGCCGCGAGCTGTGAGCGCGCCGAGTTCTGCGTGCACACGAACACAACGCGCGGCACCGCACCCAGAGAGGCCGGGGCGATCGCCTCCAGTGCACTCGGGACCAGCCGGACGTACGTACGACGCCGGTCTGCTTCCGAGCGGCTGCGAACGACCAGACCGGCATCCTCCAGCACCTTCAGATGGTGCGCGACCAGATTCGTCGGCATGTCCAGGACCGCCGCGAGCTCCCCCGGCGCGGCATCGCCGGCGACCAGCGTGTCGACGACCGCCAGGCGCGCGGGATCGCCCAACGCGGCATGGATCCGCGCGCGATCCGCCAGCGACATTCGCTCAGTATTCATTGACTCAATAATCACTGAGTTACTGAGTGGATGTCAATCCGTCAGGCCGCGCACCAGGTTGCGGGCGGTTCGGCCGGCGCCGATGAGTGTCGCGGACGCGGCGCCGGTCCAGTCGCCGTACCCGACCAACTGCAGCCGCGGCTCCTTGAGGGCCTGCGTCTCGCCGTCGGTGGCGATCAGCCCGTCCTTGCCACGGAGGCCGAGCGGCGACAGGTGACCGAGGGCAGGCCGGAACCCGGTGCACCAGATGATCGTGTCAACCTCGAGCCGGGAGCCATCCTGGAACCTGACGCCGGAACCGTCGAGGCGGGTGAACATCTCACGTGCCCGGAGAACGCCGCGATCGCGGGCCCCGCGCACCGAGTCGACCATGACGATGTCCCCCAGGCCGCCCACACCCGCCACGTCACCACCATCGGCGCGAGCCCGTTGCCTAGCGGTGGCGAGCTCGAACAGTGCTCGGCCGTCGACATCGTCAGGCAGGAACCGCGGCGGACGCAGCGTCACCCAGGTCGTGTCCGCGACCGCAGACACCTCCGCCAGGATCTGCGCCGCCGAGTTGCCGCCTCCGACGATCAGCACCCGCTGCCCGGAGTAGTCCGACGCCTGCCGGTACTGCGAGTTGTGGAGCTGCCAGCCGCGGAATGTCCCGGGATACCTGGGCACGAACGGACGTGTCCAAGTCCCGGTCGCCGACACGACATGTTCGGCCCGCCAGCTCTCATCGGCGGCGTGCACGACCAGACAGTCGTCGGCACGCGTGACAGCGTCGACGTGGACCGGACGTCGGACCTGCAGCTCGTAGCGCTCATCGTAGTGGGCCAGATAGTCCACGACATGCGCCGCCAAGGGGTAGCCGTCGTCCAGCGTCCACGGCGGCATCATCCAGCCCGGAAGCGACGAGTACCGCGTCGGCGAGAACGTACGCAGCGTCGGCCACATCCGGCGCCACGCGCCGCCTGCCTGATCAGCGGCGTCGAGTACGACGAAGTCCCGGCCCGGCACCAGCCCGGCGCGACGCAGGTAGAACCCGGTGGCGAGCCCTGCCTGGCCACCGCCGATGACAACGACCTTCATCCGGATCAGCGCGCAGATGCCGGCTCGGGAGCGGACAGCAGTGCGGAGAGCCAGCGCAGGCGGTCGGGTATCGGCCAGTAGTAGACCCAGGTGCCGCGGCGCTCGCAGTCGACGAGGCCGGCTTCGCGGAGCACGCGGAGGTGGTGGGAGATCGTCGGGCCGGACACCTCGAACTGCGGCGTGATGTCGCAGACGCACAGCTCGCCGTCGGCCGACGCGATGATCGACATCAGCCGCAACCGGATCGGGTCGGCCAGGGCCTTGAACACCGTGGCCCCCTCGGCGGCCGCGGCCGGATCCAGCGCCGCCTCCGAGATCGGCGCGCAGCAGCCGTCACCGGTCACGAGCGAGATCTCCTGTTTCGACATACGTCTATCTTGACTCTTGTCGAATCAAGAGGCAAGGTGGGTGACGTTGATTAGATGAACATCAAGTCAAGGCCACCGGCACCCGGCGGGCCGCACCTGATGCGCTGACAACCCCTGCACACCTGGAGAACCCTATGAACACCACCACGCCAGACCTGCCGGTCGTGGTTGTCGGCGCCGGCCCGATCGGCCTCGCCGCGGCTGCGCAGCTGTCCGAGCGCGAGCTCGACTTCATCGTCCTCGAGGCCGGCCCCTCGGTCGCGTCCGCGATCGACGAGTGGCGGCACGTGAAGCTGTTCAGCCCCTGGCGTTACGACATCGACTCCGCGGCCCGGCGCCTGCTGGAGCAGGCGGGCGGCTGGACCGAGCCGGACCTCGACACGCTCCCCACCGGCGGCGACCTGATCGACAGCTACCTTGCCCCGCTGTCGAAGACCGCGGCCCTG
The DNA here is from genome assembly GCF_053603655.1 of Kribbella sp. NPDC004138. Lineage (NCBI taxonomy): Bacteria > Bacillati > Actinomycetota > Actinomycetes > Propionibacteriales > Kribbellaceae > Kribbella > Kribbella sp. NPDC004138. Next base: position 171,342 of record NZ_JBSGFZ010000014.1, on the reverse strand, counting down.
ACGGACAAGATCCGGTACAACTCCCCGGTCGCGGCCATCACCCGCGTCGGCTTCGACCGGATCCGCTCCGCCGGCCGCGAGAACGCGCCGTACCTCGTCCGCCTCGCCGACGGCACCGAACTGCTCGCCTCCGCGGTCGTCGACGCCGCCGGGACCTGGCGCCGCCCGAATGTGCTCGGCGGCTCGGGAATCCCGGCGCGCGGCGAGCAGCAGGCGGCCACGTTCATCTCACCGGCCCTGCCCGACGTCCTCGGCCGCGACCGGGAGCGCTTCGCAGGCCGCCGTACGGCGGTTGTCGGCGCCGGCCACTCGGCCGCCACCACGCTTCTCGACCTGGGCGAGCTCGCCGAGCAGGTCCCGGGCACCGAGATCGTGTGGGTCGTGCGCGGTTCTGACCAGGCGCGGACGTACGGCGGTGGCGACGCCGACGAACTGCCCGCGCGCGGCGCGCTCGGCAGCCGGCTCCGCGCCCTGGTGCAGTCGGGCCGCGTCGAACTGGTCAGCTCGTTCCGGATCGAGTCGATCTCAACGAACGCCCGGGTCGAACTCGCGGCCGGAGACCGTCGCGTCGTCGCGGACACGGTGGTGAACTCGACCGGCTTCCGGCCCGACCACGACATCGTGTCCGAGCTGCGCCTCGACCTGGACCCGATCCTCGGCTCGACCCGAGCCCTCGCGCCGCTCATCGACCCGAACCAGCACTCCTGCGGCACGGTCCCGCCGCACGGCGCCGACGAGCTCGCCCACCCCGAGCCCGGCTACTACGCCATCGGCGCGAAGTCGTACGGACGGGCCCCGACCTTCCTGCTCGCCACCGGCTACGAGCAGGCCCGCTCAGTCGCTGCCGCGCTCGCCGGCGACTGGGACGCCGCCCGCGACGTCCAGCTCGACCTGCCCGAGACCGGCGTCTGCTCCTCCAACCTCGCGTACGGCGGCTCCGACGACGAGGCCGGCGGCTGCTGCGGCCCGGCGCCCCAGGCCGTCTCCGCGCCGTCCAGCCGCGGCCTGGCGACGGGCATCAGCGGCGGTCTGCTCACGATCATCGACGACAAGCCCGCCAGCCAGTCCGGTTGCTGCGGCTGACAATCAGTTCCACGCCTGATCTCGCTAACTCGAACACCTCTGTTCGAACTGCCTGCTAGGCTATCTCATACACCACTGTTCGAGATAACTGCGCAGGAGTGCCGGATGACCGAGTCGGAGCAGGCGGCGGCCGGGTGGCGGAGGTTCGTGCCGTGGGACGGTCCCGCCGGCCGGGGCGATCTCGCGGTGATGGGCGCGATCCTCGGCGTGGTCGCGTTCGGGCTCGCGCTCCGGCCCGTCAAACCGTTCCTGATCGCGTCGCATCCGGTGCTTTTGGCGTTCCTCACCGGCGACCTGACCGCCGTCGGTGCGGCCGCCGCCTTCGCCCGGATCGGCGAGGCGGATCTGTGGCTGGTCGTCGTCGCCGGCGCGGCCGGGATGGTGAAGTTCGACTGGCTCACCTGGTGGACCGGCCGCCGGTGGGGACTCCGCATCATCAAGATGTTCACGACAAGCGAGCGCGCCGTACGGTTCGCCGGCCGCGCCAAGGACCTGAGCCCGTGGACGCTCCGCGCCGCGGTCCTCCTCGCCGTCCTGCCCGGCGTCCCCACCGCCGTCGTCTACGCCATGGCCGGCTGGGCCGGCATGCGACTCCTCACCTTCCTCACCCTCGACCTCATCGGCGCAGCCCTCATCACAACCCTCCTCGCAGCCATCGGCTACAAGGCCGGCCAAGACGCCGTCGACCTCGTCCTCCTGATCGACAAATACGCAACAGCCGCCAGCCTCACCCTCCTCGCCACCGCAGCCCTACTCCCCTTCCTCAAACGCCTCCTCAACCGCCGAACCCGCTGACGTCTACCGGCCTAAACGGTCAGGATGGATGTGAGGTCGTCGGGGGCTTCGTTGTAGACGGCGTGGCCTACTGGAAGGTCGTGGACTTCCCAGGTGGGGTCGGTGCGGAGGCGTTCGTACTGGTTCTGGAACGGCGTGGCCTCCCACGCTGAAGCGTGGATCAGGGTTCGTCGGGCCACCCGATCGATGCCGTCGCCGAGCCGGAGTCGTTGGAGGAACGAGGCGACGGGATGTGGCCGCCTCCTCGGGTCGGTGTCGGCGGACGGAGCCACTGTGCGGCCGTCTGTCCCGACCCCCGCGATGATGCGGTCCCGGTAGTGGTCGTTGGCCAGGTCCCACCAGGAGTCGCCATCGGCCGGCACGAAAGCGTCGCAGAAAACGAGCCGATCGACAGCGCGGTCGGATCGGTCCGCGGCACCGGCGATCACCAGCCCTGCATAGCTGTGGCCGCACAAGGTGATCGGCCCGGGGCCGCAGCTCTCCAAAGCCGCGAGCACTCGATCGATGTGGGTGTCCAAGTTCGCCCTGGCGCCGTCGGGTGACGGATCCGGCTCCAGGCCGTCGAGCGTGACGGCGACGGTCTGATGACCGGCTCGTCGAAGCCGGTCCACGATGCCGTCCCAGGCCCACGCCCCATGCCAGGCTCCAGGTACCAAGACAAAGGTCCGCTGCTGGTCTTCCGTGATCATGAAGCAAGACTCCGCTCGCCGCCCGGTGGCGGTCCACCGTTACACGGCCACTTGATGCCTGTTGCACGCCAACCTCGACCGCACCGCCCGAGCGATGCGGAAATGTGACGTCACCACGGGCCAATCCAGCGCGGGAGCCGTATCAGTCGGTCGTTTCGTCGCTCTTATCAGTGAGCACGAACGCGTGCCGACAACCCCCGGGGGTGCAGCATCATGGCGATTCTTCTGGATCCGCCGACCGGCGGACTTGCGCCGGAGACGGACGTCACGTTCCACTACGGGCGCCGCGTGTTCTGGCTGATCGTGGGCCTCGCCGTCTTCGGGGTCGCCGTGGCTCTGCTCGGCGATCGGCTCGGGGACTTCCTGCCGGACGCGTTCTGGATCGTGCTGCTGTTCGTCACCATCCTGCTGACCGGGATCGTCCTCCTCGCGGCCGCCCGCATCGAGGGGCGCACCATCCCCGTCTGGGCCGGACGGATCCTCGCGCGCCTCGAGAAGCTGCCCTACTGGTTCGCCGTACTGCGCTGGGCCGCGCTGGTTCTCGCCGCGCTGACGGCCGCGCACTTCGGCGCCGCGGCGAGTCTCAAGGATCAGTCGACCTCGATGGTCGACATCGAACTGTCCGGCAGCAGCAAGGCGTGGAGGGAGTGTGGGTGCGACGCCGCGTTCACGCGAGCCGTCCAGCAGGACTTCTGGTTCATCATCTCGTACGTTCTCCTGCTCGCCCTGCTGGTCTTCTGGGCCGGCGCGTACTTCCGCCTGCCCGCGCTGCGCCGCGCACGCATCACCGTGCTCATCTCGGTCTTCGTGGCCGGCGCCTTCGACATCGTCGAGAACATCCTGATGCTGTCCGCCAGATCGTCGGACCGGGCGTGGCAGTTCGTCGCGATCTGTGCCTGGGTGAAGTTCGCCATCCTGCTCGTCGCCGTCGTCTACGTCACGGCCGGTGCGTTCGCGTGGTGGTCGACGCCGCGCTGGGTCCGGCTCGCCTCGTGGGCGCTGCCCAGGTACGCGCGCAAGGCGGCCGCCACGGTCGCGAAGGAACCACCTTCGCAGGAGGTCACCCAGCAGGCGGAAGGCAAGCAGACGCAGCGCGGCACCGCCCCGCTGGGTACGGCGCAGTACGGCATCGCCCTGTCCGGCGGCGGGATCCGGGCATCCTCGATCAGCCTCGGCGCACTGCAGGCGCTCGACGACGGCGTACTCGGCTGGTCCGGGGCACGCGCGGTCACCGCCGTGTCCGGAGGCTCGAACCTCGCGGCGGGCTGGAGCATCTCCCGCTCCAGCTACCAGACCACCGACGGCGGGAATCCTGCCCGGATCAGTCCGGACGCGCTGAACCCGGTGCCGTGGGAGTGGCAGGACAGCGGGTGGCTCACCGCGGAAGAGCGGCATCTCGTCGACAACCTCGGGTACCTCGCATCGAACGAGCCTCGTGGCTCCGACACCGACCCGGCGGCGACGAATGCGACCAGGAAGGCCGAGAGCGCGGCGAGCCAGGCGTCGTACCGGCCGGCCGTGTTCGCGACGATCATCGCCGGACTGACCGTCAACGTGGTGGTGCTGCTGAGCATGCTCTGGGCGATCACCCGGCCGGTGGGCTGGGCGCTGCGCGCATTCACCGGCGAGGACGGCACGCTGCCGAAGGGCTCGATGCACGACCTCGTCACGGAGCATTCGCTCGCGCTGCCCGGCATCGTCTTCCTGGTCGCCGGATTCGCCGTACTCCTGCTCTGGGTGCTGGCGGGCCGGCTCCTCATCGGCACCGCCCAGAACCAGGCGTGGGCGCGGCTGACGCTGCGGACGCTCAAGAGAGCCGCATACGCCGCGCTCGCCATCGGGGCGTTGCTCGCCCTGACGATCTGGGCCTTCGTCGAACTCGTCGGCGCGGTCGCCTACCTGTCCTTGCCCGCGCTGATCGCCACCGCGGCTGCCAGCGCCGGTGTCGTGGGCTCGGTCGTCCGCATTCTCCGGAAGCCGGCCGCCCGCTTCGCGCCCAAGCTCGGCGGGTTCGCGTTCATCGTGGTCGCGCTGGGTCTGGCGGCGCTGTCGACGTGGACCGCGGCCAAGCACGGGGTGACCTGGTCGGGGAACGACCTGGTCAGCTGGCAATCCGGCTGGAACTGGGTGCTGGCGGTCGGGCTCGTGGTCCTGGCGGTCCTCGGCCCCAGCCCCGAGACCTGGGCGCTGGCGCCGTTCTACCGCGGCAAGCTGCGCCTGGCCTACGCGACCTACCGGACCGCGGACGCAGACGGCGACGCCACCGTGCATCCGTACGAGAACGACGACGTCGCCGGCGCCGACCAGACGAAGCGTGAGCCCGGCCTGTTCGCCTTCAACAACGGCACGACGGCCGTCCGTACGCCGCTCGTGGTGTGCACGACCAGCACCGTGAGCTCGCGCGCCGTCCGGACCCACTACGGCACTCCGGCGCTCAGCGTGACGTTCGATCCCGAGCGGACGACGTTGCACCTGCCCCAGGACGGCCGCGGCAACACGCTGGAGTTCGCCGCGTCCACCCGGGTGCTCGACCGGCTCGGCGCGAAGCTGCACAAGCGGATCACGACGATGATGGCGGTGGCCATCTCCAGCGCCGCCGTCTCACCGGCGATGGGCCGGTTCCAGATCGGGCCGACCAGCATGCTGCTGACGTTCTTCAACATCCGGCTCGGCGTCTGGATCGCCAACCCGCGGTTCATCACTCAACTCGAGGCCGCGAACCTGCAGGACGCACCCGACCTGCGCTATCCGAACACCGGGCTCGGCTACCTGTTCAAGGAGTTCTTCGGGATCCACGACCTGGACGACCCGTACCTCTACCTGACCGACGGCGGCCACTGGGAGAACACCGGCCTGGTCGAACTGCTCCGGATGTCCGAGATCACCGAGATCGTCTGCGTCGACGCCGACTCCGGCCCGGGCGACGCGACCACGTCGCTCGGCAAGGCGATCGCGATCGCCCCCAGCGAGTGCGACATCCGGATCGACATCAGCCTCGACCCGCTCCGGGCGGCGCCGAGCGGCTCCCGCGTCCCGGCGTACTCGCCGCGAACCGTCAACATCGGCTTCTTCACCAAGGGTGCCGGCACCTTCACCTACGACACCCCGGTCGGCGTCCTGTGGTACGCGAAGCCCGGTCTGGCCAAGGAGATGCCCGCGGCCCTACTCGCCTTCCACGAGCGCTACCCCAGCTACCCCCGGGAATCGACCCTCAACCAGTTCTTCGACACCGCGAGCTTCGTTGCCTACCGCAACCTCGGGCGCTACAACGCCCGCGAGATCCTGGTCGCCCGGACGAAACTCCGGGAAGCCCTCGACGAACTCCTCACGATGACCGCCACCGATCTCGACGAGCGCCTGAAGACAATGGCCTGTGCCGCGACCACCCACTGGGCCGTCACCGAGCTCTCCCGGGCCGCCCGCAGTGCCGTCCCGCCCGGCTCCCCCAACGCATCCCACCTCGTCCTGGCGTACTGCCAAGCAGTGCGAGCCTCCCTGGTCTGACGCGGGAGCCCGGAAGCTGACGCGTTCCGGGCTCCCTGGAGCTCCACCTGGGCTGGAGGGGATGTCCAGGCAGAGCGTTCCGCTACGGGTCGATCACGATCGTGCAGGTGTACGTACCGGGCCGCAGGTTGGACGCCGTGGCCGAGCCGTCACCGTTCGCACCGGTGCTGCCGCTCGCCACGGTCCCGCCACCGGGACCGGTGCAGACGATCGTCGACGCCGTACCGCCGTTGATCTGCGAGTCGACCGAGACCGCCAGGTTGGTCAGCGGGGTCTTGTGGAAGGTCGCGGTCTCACCGACGTACGGCGAGCCGGAGCAGGTCGCGACGTTGTCCACCGTCACGGACTGCGACAGCGGACCGTCGGCGGCGTAGCCGGCCGGGAGCGTCTCGGTCACCGTGTAGGTGCCGAACTGCAGGGCGTCCCAGCAGACCTGGCCGTTGGCATCGGTGATCTTCGGATTGGCCCCGTTGATCGTGAAAGTCACGCCGGACTGCGGGTGGTCACCGGATCCGTCGGCCGCGTGCTTGCGCAGCTTCGTGACCTTGATCGCGCCACAGTTGGCGAGGTTCAGCGGCGTCGGGGCGATGAAGTCCTTCAGCGCCGCGGTGAACGAGTCGGACGAGCGGCTCTTCAGGTACGCCGTACCGAACGACACACACGGGTCGCCACCGCCGAGCGCACTGAAGTTGACCGAGGCCTCACCGAACGTGCGGGCGGAGACGTTGCCGAGACCGTCGGACTCGGCGGCCGGGATCGGCGAGGTGTTGATCGACCCGGTCGCCAGGCCGGCGGTGGTCAGGTTGACCTTCTTGTCCCAGCACGGCACCGAGTTCGACGCCTCGCACTTGGTCTTGTCGACGGTCTCCCACCGGGACAGGAACAGCTGCGGGTTCGTACCTCCCTGGGCCAAGTCGTACTGGATCAGTACGTCGCCCGCTGTCCGGACCGGCGTGACGCCGTTGCCGCTCAGCGTGAGCGACTTGTTGAACTCGAAGTCCATGTTGGTGGTACCGGTCGGCTCCTGCACACGGTGCCAGAACAGGTGCAGGAAGTCCGTCGTCGCGGTGTCCTCCAGGTACACGCCGAAGTTGAGCAGGTCGCTCTTCTGCGGCGGGATACTGCCGTCGACCACCTGCGGTACCGGTGTGTCCTCCTTGGTGCCCTGGCCGAACGAGTCGTCGGTCTGGCCGCTCGGCTTGTCGGCCTTCCGCGTCTCGGCGACGTTCGCCCAGTCGAGCGATCCCGCGTCGTCGACCTTGAGGTTGGCGTCGGTGTCGATCTCGAAGTTGCTGCCCGGCAGGCTGACTTCGGGATGAGATGCGAGCGCCGGTGACGCGATCAGAGCACTCGCCACCAGCATCAGACCCGCGGCCAGTACCAACGGCCGGCGTGTCCTACGTGTCGTGCCGGCATCCGGGCCGGCTCCCAGCGAAGACCCCATCTCTCCCCCTCGGAGATCCAGGTCCCGGCCCGTGTCTCGGACCGGGCAGTCTCCTCACGGCGAGCCGTACGTAGTCCCCACCCTACGCAGCCCGTGTGTGCCCCGAATCGCCTGCCGAGCAGGCCCCCAGGCGAGGTCGCGCACCAGGCTCCCCGAGCCGGCCGCGTCGCCAAGATTCCGCTGCCGACGTTACGCCCGGAACCCCTTCAGAACAACGGCTTTCGGCCCAGCTACTCCCCCGGTGCGACCGGCCACCCGACGTGGTCCGCAAGCCCATGCACGCGCAGAAATTGAACCTTCCGGCAACTACCTCGCACCGCCCCGGGCTGGCGTACCGAGCACCTCGTTGAAAGCCTCGGTGGACGACGGGTGGGTGTAGATCCCGTCGCGCAACTCACGCGCGGTCACGTCGTGACGCAGCGGGCGCGACCTCCTCCTGCTCCCGCACGGTGACGCGCACGTTCTTCGCCGAAGCCTTCCGCGCCGCGCTGGGAACATCCCCTTCCACCCACCGCAAGACCACCACTTCGGAACCGCCGACCACCTCGTGAACCCCTGCTGCGGATGAGGACCTCAGCCGATGACCTTCTCTGCCCGTGCGACGTCGAGCTCGACGTGCTCTGGCGGGAAGCCTTTGAGGATCGACTCGTGCACCTGGTCGACCACCCAATGCGCCTGGTAACTGAGCCTCGTCTCCGGGGTGAGCTGGGCGAGTTCCGCGTCGATCTGATCCATGCCCGACTGCAGCTGCAGGAGCGCGTAGCGCCGGTCGCCGCGTGCGACGCCGGAGTTCCAGTCGACCACGCCGCTGATGTTGCCATCGGCATCGAAAAGGATGTTGCCCGGTGTGTAGTCGGTGTGCACGAGATCATCGCCCGTCATCCGGAAGGGCTGCCCGCGGTCGGCCTCGAGGAGCCGCTCCAGCAGTCGCCGGCCTCGTCCGCCCAGCTGGCCGACGGTGCGCTCGAACGCGCCGTACCCCGTCCTGCCGTCGGGGAACGCTCGTGGCCGGGGCACGCGTGGATGGTCGCGGAGCAGATCGGCGAAACGGTTGTTCATCGCAACGAACGCGGCACTCGTGGCCGAGTCGAGCGCGTCCACATGCCGGCCCGGCAACCTCTCCTGCACAACGACGACGTACCCATCGGCCAGCTCCACCACCAACTGATGCTCCGGAACGGGCAGACCTCGGCGGCGTACGTCGTTCAGCACGGTCGCCGTCTGCCGCATGATCGGCAGCCTCGTCCGAGTTCGCGTCATCGCGGCCGCACGCCCATCCGGCCACGCCACGAACGCCGCGCTACTGGTGCCGCCGACCTGATCCGCGATCCCGGTCAGCACCAACCCGCTGCCCGTCCGCGCGTTGACCTCTTCGATGACGGCGGTCGGCGCCCACGGATTCTCCGAGAGCCGAAACTCGACCTTGTGTGCCATCTCGCGCCCTTCCTCGTCACCCACCGGCCGACACGTTCTTGACCAGCCACCGCGCCAGCGGGCGCAACTGGGCGAACGCCGCCAGCACTCGATCCGCAGCAGCCGGGGTGTGCACCCAGTCGTCACAACCGAGCGCCCGCGACGCGATCACCGACCTGTGCCGCAGCAGCTCGGCCCGCGGATGATCCGCCGGATACCCACGCAACGGCCGCTTCAGCAGATCCCCCGAGATCCCGAACTCTTCCCGCTCGAGCCGCCTGAGGATGGCAACCAGCCGAGGCCCGGTGCCGGCGTCCGCAACCGCCGCCCGATACCGCTCGATCTGCTCCGACGGCGCGTACCACCACGCCAGGCCGACCTCCACCCCGTCGAGATCGAACCGAATCCCCAGCTCGACGTTCCGGGCCAACCGGACAATCGCACTCTGCCGCTGCCACGCTTGCAGCAGTACGTCGCCGTACCCCCACACCGAGAAGTCCTCGTACGCCGGATCCGCGGCGGCCACCACGTCGAGCAACTCGACCATCGGCCGCCGTACCAGCTCCTCCCGCTCCCGCCGGCATTCCTCCCGAACGCCCGCCGAAGGCTCCCCCTCGAGCCGCAACAACACGTCGAACGCGTCGCGCGGCCACCCCTCGAAACCCCCGGTCACGCCAACCACCCTAGCGAGGCGACCGGGTCCTTCAGCCGAGGGCGGCCGGGGATTCGGCGTGCGGGATGAGGAGGCGCGGGGCGCCGGAGCCGTCGGCGGGGACGGTCCAGACGTCCGAGTCGCCGGCGGCGCGTGGTACGGCGTACCCGATGGTGTTCGGGTCCAGCCAGGCGGGCTGGTCGTCCACGCTGCGGGTTTCGGCCAGGGGCGTTCGCGCGCCCGAGGACAGGTCGAGCACGGACAGCCGCCACCCCTTCGCAGGATCGCCGTCGACCGCCGACTTGAACGCGATCCGCCGGCCGTCCGGGGACAGCGACGGACACTCGACGTTCTTCGCGACGGTCCGCACGGTCTTCGCCGCGATGTCGCCTTCGACCAGGTACCGGTGCCCGCCGGTGGACATCGTGGCGTAGAAGTGGTTGTCGTCGGCGGTGAAGGTGATCCCCCAGAAGTTGAGGTCGGGAGCTGTGTAGGGTTGGCCGTCCAGCGTCACCGAGAGGAACTCGAGCGAGTCGACCATGTCGCCGGACCCCAGGTCGATCAGCCCGGCGCGGGTGGAGAAGCGGCCGTGGTTGTAGGAGTCGCCCGCGACGAACACGGTCCACGCCACCAGCCGCCCGTCGCCGGACACCCTGGCGCGATTCGGCACCCCGACCAGCGGGATGGCCTTCGCCACGTTCAGGCTCGGGTCCAGGATCGCGATCTGGAAGGTGGTCAGCGCGCCGTCCTGACGCAGGCAGGTACCGGTGCCTCCCGCCGCGTAGACCCGTAAGCAGGTCAGCGCGGACACTGAGCGCGGCCCAGCCGGATCGTCCTTGGCGATCAGCGCCAGGTGACCCTTGCTGTCCGGTGCCGTGCTGCGGAACATGATCCGCGGGCCTGTGAGGCTCAGCGTGTTGGCCGCGGCCACCGTCGTACGGTCGCGCGCGGTCGTGAGTACGCCGTACCCGACCGCGACGGTGGTCAGCACAACGGCCCCGACCACGGCGAGCACCGTCCGCCGGGTCATGCCGGATGCTCCGTTGCGGAGATCCCACGCAACAGGAGGCCGACCACGAGCAAGGCGACCGCGACCAGCGCCGCAGCCACCTGGATCGCTGTAGCGGGGCCCCACACCGTCCACGCCAACCCGAACAGCACCGATGACACCAGGTACGACAGCGCCTGTCCGGTCTGGATCAGCGCGATTCCCGTCGTCCGTACACCGCTCGGCAGCACCGGCCCGGCCAGCGCGATCAGTACGCCGTCCGTGGCGGCGTAGAAGACGCCGTACAGCGTCAGTACGACGACTAGCAGCGGCCACCCGCCGAGCGGGCCGAACAACAGCAGGTACACCAGCAGCAAAGCGGCGTAACCAGCCAGCACCACCTTCTGCCGGCCGATCCTGTCGGCCAGCACACCCAGCGGTGCGGCGAGCAGGAGATAGGCGAGATTGGTGCCGACAGCAAGCAACGGGAACCAGCCGACGCTCAGCTCCTCCCGCCGCTGCAGCAACAGGTAGACGAAGCCGTCGCCGATGGTCACCGTTCCGGCCAGGCAGGCCGCCAGCACGAGCCGTCGTACCGGCGCGATCCGCAGCAGATCGCCCAGCGCCGTCGGCTTCACGACGCCCTTCGGCGGCTGCGTGCCGCGGCGATCCCGGACGAACAACACCAGCACGAGGACACCGAACGCCGCGATGCAGAAGCTCGCCACGAACACCGCGTCGTACGCCTGCGCCGTCGCCGCCAGGATGCCCAGCGCGACGAGCGGTCCGGCGAACGCTCCGACGGTGTCCATCATCCGATGCACCCCGAACGCGCGGCCGTAGTACTGCGGCTGCGTGGACAGGGTGATCAGCGCATCCCGGGGTGCGGTCCGCAGGCCCTTGCCCGTCCGGTCGATCGCGATCACCGCACCGATCGCGCCGACGGTGCTGCCGGCCGCGAGGAGGCCGAGTTTCGCCACCGCCGAGAACCCGTAGCCGAGTCCGGCGACGAACTTGCGCCGGCGCGTCCGGTCGGCGACGTACCCGCCGACGAGCCGCAACAGAGCGGTCGCGCCGGTGTAGGTGCCGTCGACCACGCCGTACGCCGCGGGGCTCAGGTGCAGGCCGATCATCAGGTACACCGGCAGCACCGCGGTCACCATCTCCGACGAGATGTCGGTGATCAGGCTGACCGCGCCCAGCGCGAGGACATTGCCGCTCACCAGGAACAGCGATCGCCGGCGGGCCGGGCCCGCGGTGTGCGGACGGTCGATCGAGGACAGGTACACGAGGATCACCTCCGGGGCGATGGGGACCCCGCTCGCGACCGCGCCGCGAGCGGGGCCGGTGATCAGTTCCAGACGTTGGTGATCTCCGCGGCCGAGTTCAGGTGCGTCAGGCCGTAGGCGCTCTCGATGGTGCTCAGGACGTTGTAGTGGTTGATCTGGTTGGAGAAGCTGCCCACCTGGGTGTGCGCGCCGACGAAGGCGGTGAAGATGTGGTTCGACGAACCGCCGTTGTCCTCGTCGAAGGTGATGATGAGCAGGCTGTTGTGGGTCTTCGCCCAGGACGCGTACGCGCTCAGGTTGTTCTTCAGCCAGGTGTCACCGGTGCCGACCGAGCAGTCGTGCATGTCGTTGCACATGTTCGGGCTGACGAACGACACGGTCGGCAGGCTGGCGTAGTTCGCCGAGCTCGGGAAGACGGAGTACCGCAGGTTGCTCGCCGCGGGCACCGTGCTGAAGTTGACCCAGCCGTTGTGCTTACGCCGGTACTCGCCGCTCGAGCAGCCCGTGTAGCCGTCGGACGGCATGCTCTCGGAGTAGCCCTTGAACGTCTTGCCCGCGCTGATCAGCTGGCTGCCGAGGTTGTTGCCGCTGAAGGTGTGCGGGCAGCTGTCGTCGGTGACGCCCTGGGTCTTCCCCGAGAAGATCGCCAGGTAGTTGGGCTCGCTGGGATGCGTCACGCCGTACGCCTGGGTGAACTTGGCGCCCTGGCTCGCCAGGCTGTTGAACGTCGGGGCGCTGGAGCTGCCGTTGATCTGCGAGTACGCGTGGTTCTCGAACATCACCAGCACGATGTGGTCGAAGACCGGGACGGCGGCCGCCGCCTGCGCGGTGGACGAACTGCCGTGAACGACCGTCACCGAAGCGACGACAGCAGCCGCAGCACACACCACGGCCGCGATGCGCTTGCGTATCACGATTCCTCCTCACACGATGGGGTGGCTCCGCTACTCGGCGGAGCCGGCACCCATCGTGTGAGCCGTCGGCCGACCTGGCCCGAATACCGCGAGCACCTCAGATGTGCGCGAGGTAAACAAACCGCCATCACGCTCAGGAACCCCTTCGTCGCACGAGGGGATCGGCTGCGCTTGGTGGCTTGACGTGGCCCGGTTTTCCATCGTGCTATGAGCTAAGGCGACGTGGCGCTCGGCCCGGGCCGGAGAGTTGGGCAAGGTGTCCATGGCTGGGCGCGCGGGAGTTCCCTCGATCTGGACGGCAACCAGGCTGCGTCTGCCGGCAGATCTGGGCCGCAGAGCGGCAGCCGGGGTCCTGGTCGGCGTGGCCTACTACCTCGGCGCGCGGCTGGGCCTCAGCCTCTCGCTGGTCGAGCAGAACGTCACGCCGCTGTGGCCACCGAGCGGCATCGCACTGGCGGCGTTCCTGGTTCTGGGCAGGTCGATGTGGCCGGGCGTCGCGCTGGCAGCTCTGGCCGTGAACCTGCCGATCAGTGCCGGTTTCGTACCCGCGCTGCTCACCGCCTTCGGCAACACGATCGCCCCGCTGGTGGCGGCGACCGTACTCGAGCGAACCGGGTTCCGGCGTCAGCTCGATCGTCTCCGGGACGCGCTGGGGATCGTCTTCCTCGGTGCGCTGGCCAGCATGACCATCAGCGCCACTATCGGCGCCGTCACCCTGACCGCCTCGAGAGGCACCGATCAACTGGCCGCTGCGTGGGCGGTCTGGTGGACCGGCGACGCGATGGGCGTTCTCGTCGTCGCTCCGTTTCTGCTGTGCATCCCGCTGTTCCGGGAGCTGGATCCGTGGCCGGCCGTGCGCTGGCTCGAAGCCGCGATCGTCCTCGCGCTCACCACGGTAGTGACGATGTGGACGACGTACACCGACCCGCAGCTGATGTTCCTGGTGCTGCCGCTGCTCGGCTGGGCCGCGTGGCGTCTGCAGCTGCGCGGAGCAGCGCCCGCCGCCCTGACGGCCTCGCTGATCGCGACCTGGTCGGCGACGCACGGACTCGGCCCGTTCGCGGGGAGGTCACTGCTCGCGCAGATGCTGACACTGCAGGCGTTCAACGCCACCGTCGCGCTCACGTCGTTCCTCCTCGCCGCGCTCGTGAGTGAGCGGATGCGGTTCATCGGCGCGCTGATGGCCGCGGCCGCCGAGCTGGAGGAGCGCGTCAGGAGTCGCACCGCGCAGCTGGGCCTCGAGGAGGCGCGGGCCCATCGAGAGCACCAGATCGCGGAGACGCTGCAAACCAACCTGCTGCCGGACCGAATGCCCGACATCCCCGGCGTGGCCGTGGCCGCCCGCTACGTTCCGGCGACCGCTGACCTGCACGTCGGCGGCGACTGGTACGACGTGATCCAGTTACGCGGCGGCCTGATCGGACTCGTCATCGGTGATGTCGCCGGGCACGGTCTGCAGGCCGCGGCCGCCATGGCCCAGCTCAGGATGGCGGTCCGGGCGTACGCCGTCCGCGATCCCTCCCCCGCGGCCGTGCTGCACGGTCTGCACGAACTGGTCCGCGAGCTGCCGGTGGCCGAGATGGTGACGTTGCTGTACGTCCTGTACGACCCGGCCGCCGGCACCGTACGGTTCACGAACGCCGGGCATCCACCCGCCCTCCTGGTCGACGGCGACGACACGCGCTACCTGGACGGCGGGCTGGCGCCACCGCTCGGCGTACTCGCGCACTGGGACCATGCCGAGGAAACGCAGCAGCTACGGCCCGGAGCGACCTTGCTGCTCTACACCGACGGGCTGATCGAGAAGCGCACGGAGTCGATCCAGGACGGCCTCGATCAGTTGCTCGCCGAGGCTTCCGCTGTCGCGGGCTCCGACCTCGGCGCGCTCTGCGACCATCTCCTCAAGGCCCTCCCGGAAGACGGCCAGGTCGCCGACGACATCGCGCTGATCGCACTCCGGCCGCTGGTGCTGGCCGGAACGCCGCTGTCCCTCGAAGTCCCCGCCGACGCACGCGTGCTCTTCCAGGTCCGGCACGCGCTGCGCCGCTGGCTCCGCGAGTCAGGGGTCGGCGACCGCGACGCCGGTGAGATCACGATCGCCTGCGGGGAGGCGTGCAGCAACGTCGTACGGCACGCGTACGGAGCCTCGTCCGGAGACCTGCAGGTCGAAGCGAGACTCCTGGACGGGGCCGTCGAACTGACAGTCCGCGACCACGGCCGCTGGCGCCGCCCGGCAGACCGCGGCGGCGGCCTGGGCCTGACCCTCATCCGCGGCCTGATGACTTCCGTCGACGTCGCCACCGGCCTGAACGGCACGACGATCCGCATGCGGCACACCGTGGGGGTCACACGATGACCGAGTACGAGGTCGTCGACGTCCGAACGACCGACGACGTCCAAGTTGTCAGACTCTGCGGCGAAGTGGACCTCACGAACGCGATCGAAGTCAGAGACGCGATCAGCGACATCGCCTCCCCCGACGCAACCACCATCACCATCGACCTGACCCCGACCACCTACCTCGACAGCTCCGGCATAGCCATCCTCTTCCACCTCGCCGAACGCCTCAACGACCGCCGCCAGCAACTCCGCCTCGTCGTCCCCCCGAACTCCCCCCTGCAAACCGCCCTCAACCTGACCAACCTCCCCCGAACCATCCCCGTCCTGCCGACCCTCGACTGACCCACGGCGCCTGGGCCAGGACGACGACCAGCTCGGCCCGCCGGCCGCTCGCCAGCGCCTTCGCTGCGTGGTCGCCCAGGCCCCAACCTCCTGACCAACAGATCCAAACCTTCTCTTGCAATACTCCAAATGTGGGGGTCCTCTTGAAGAGGACGGAGGGGAAGATGACCGTAGTACCGGTCGTGGACGAAGGACTCGGCAACTCGTCGTACCTCGTCGATCTCGGTGACGGGCGGGCGCTGGTGGTGGACGCCGGCCTCGACCTGCGCGCCGTCGGCGCCGCGGCCGAGCGTCGCCGGCTGACAGTGGCGTTCGCGGCGGACACGCACCTGCATGCGGATTTCCTGTCCGGCGCGCGTCAGTTCGCCGTGAGCGACGGCGCCGAGGTGCTCGCCTCCGCGGCCGGCCGGCGTACGTTCGGGCATCGCGGTCTGCGCGACGGCGACGAGGTCGACCTCGGCGGCCTGCGTCTGCGGGCTCTCGGTACGCCGGGCCATACGGACGAACACCTCTCCTTCCTGCTGCTCGACGGCGAGCGTCCGGTCGGGGTCTTCACCGGCGGCTCGCTCATCGTGGGCGCCGCGGCCCGGACCGACCTCGTCTCCCCCGACCGGACCGAGGCGCTCGCCCGCGCGCAATACGCCTCGCTGCGGCGCCTCCTCGAACTGCCCGACGACGTCGCGGTGTGGCCGACCCATGGAGCGGGTTCGTTCTGCTCGGCGCCGCCCGGTGCGGACCGGGTCAGCACGATCGGCCGCGAGCGGGCGACGAATCCGTTGCTGCAGGTCGACGGCGAGGACGAGTTCGTGGCGGCGTTGCTCGGGTCGCTGGGCAGTTTCCCGCCGTACTTCCTCCGGCTCGCGGAGCGCAACCGCCGAGGCCCGTTGCTCGACCGGACTCCTGCTCTCCAGCCGCTCGCGATCGGCAAGGTACGGGCGTTGCTCGCCGAAGGGGCCGAACTGGTCGACGTACGACCGATGCGCGACTTCGCCCAAGGACATGTCCCAGGCGCGTTGTCGATCCCGTTGCGGCCGGGCTTCGCCACCTGGCTGGGTTGGCTGGCACCTGACGACCGGCCGCTGATCGTTGTCCGGGGCACCGATCAGGATGCCGACGAGATCGCCTGGCAGGCGGCCAAGATCGGCTATCGGCTGGCCGGAGAGGTCGGCATCTACCAATGGGACGGCCCGCTGACCCGCACCCGGCTGGTCGCCGCGCACCAGGTCGACGGCGCGGTTCTCGACGTACGGCAGGAGTCCGAATTCGCCGCCGGTCACCTGCCCGGCGCGCAGCACGTCGAGCTCGGCGCCGTCCCCGAGCGAGCCGAAGACGTACAACGTGAGCCGCTGGTCGTCATGTGCGGACACGGCGAACGCGCGATGAGCGCGGCGAGTTTGCTCGAACGCGCCGGGCACCGAGACCTCGCCGTACTCACAGGTGGCGCCGACGACTGGGCCGCCGCGACCGGACGTGAACTGGTGACGTGATGCGGCTCGGGATCCGTGCGAACCTCGCGCAGTTCAGCCTGCTCGTCGCGGTCAACGCGCTCGTCGGCGGCATGCTCGGCCAGGAACGCACCGTGCTGCCGCTGCTCGCCGGCGAAACCTTCCACCTGACCGGCTACACCTTCTTGCTCACCTATGTCCTGGCCTTCGGACTGACGAAGGCCGCGACGAACTACTTCGCCGGCACCTGGTCCGACCGGTTCGGCCGCAAACCCGTTCTGGTCGCCGGCTGGCTGATCGCGGTCCCCGTACCGCTGCTGCTGATCTGGGCGCCGTCCTGGGGATGGGTCATCGTCGCCAACATCCTGCTCGGTATGAGCCAGGGACTCACCTGGTCGACGACCGTGATCATGAAGATCGACCTGGCCGGACCCGAACGGCGCGGGCTCGCGATGGGGCTGAACGAGGCGGCCGGGTATGTCGCCGTCGCGGTGACCGCGCTCGCGACGGGCTACCTCGCGGCCCAGTACGGGCTCCGGCCGGCGCCGTTCCTGCTCGGACTCTCGTACGCCGCCCTCGGCCTCGGGCTGTCCGCGCTCGCCGTACGGGAGACACGCGACCACGCGCAGCTCGAGGCCGCGGGTCACCACAGTCGCGGCGAACTGACCGATCAGGAGGTGTTCACGCGGACGACTCTGACGGAGCCCGCGCTGTCGTCGGCCAGTCAGGCGGGGATGGTCAACAACCTCAACGACGGGCTCGCCTGGGGCCTGTTCCCGATCCTGTTCGCCACCGCGGGACTGTCCGTGGCGCGGATCGGAATCCTCGCCGCCCTCTACCCCGCAGTCTGGGGCCTCGGGCAACTTGTCACCGGTCCGCTGTCCGACCGCCGGGGCCGCAAGCGGATGATCACGGGCGGCATGCTTGTCCAGGCCGTGGCGCTGGCCGTGATCGCGGCAGTCAGCTCCTTCGCGCTCTGGGCAGCCGCCGCCGTACTGCTCGGCATCGGCACCGCGATGGTCTATCCGACCCTGCTCGCCAGCATCGGCGACGTTGCCCATCCGGCCTGGAGAGCACGAGCCGTCGGCGTCTACCGGCTGTGGCGTGACGGCGGCTTCGCGATCGGCGCGGTCCTGGCCGGCGTGATCGCCGACCTCTGGGGCGTGCGCGCTGCCGTGGGGGTGGTGGCGGCCGTTACCGCGCTCTCCGGTCTCGTCGTCGCGCTGCGCATGTACGAGACCCACCCTCGTCGTACCAGCGATCTGCCAAGGGGGAAGCGATGATCTATCTGGACCACAACGCGACCACACCGATCGACCCGGCCGTCACAGCGGCGCTGCTTCCCTATCTCGGCGACAGCTTCGGCAATCCGTCCAGCGACCACTCGTACGGCGCCGAGCCCCGGGCCGCACTGGATCTGGCCCGGCGTGAGCTCGCCGCTCTGCTCGGTACGGGCAACGGCCACGTCATCTTCACGGGCTCGGGATCGGAGGCCGACAACCTCGCGATCCGCGGCACTGTCCTCGCCGCGGACGCCGCCCGGCCGCACGTCGTCACGCAGGTCACCGAGCATCCCGCCGTGCTCCGATCCTGCCAGGCGCTCGAGCGGTGGCACGGCGTCGAGGTCACGTACCTGCCGGTCGACAGCTTCGGCCTGGTCGACCCCGGCGACCTCGAGGCCGCGATCACGTCACGGACCGTGCTGGTCTCGATCATGGCGGCCAACAACGAGACCGGCGCACTGCAACCGCTCGCGGATCTGGTTCCGGCGGCCCATGACCGGGGCGTGATCTTCCACTCGGACGCGGCGCAGATCCTCGGCAAGCTGCCGTTCGATGTCGATGCCTTGGGCATCGACCTGGTGACCGTCGCGGGTCACAAGATGTACGCCCCCAAGGGTGTCGGCGCGCTCTTCGTGCGGGCCGGCGTACAGCTGGAGCCGTTGGTGTACGGCGGCGGGCAGGAGTACGGCGTACGCGCGGGGACCGAGAACGTCGCCCTCGCCGTCGGACTCGGAGTCGCTGCCCGGCTGGCGTCGGAGCATCTCAACGACCGCCACCGGATTCAGAAGCTGCGTGACACCTTGCAGGATGAGCTGACCGCAGAACTGCCCGGACGCGTGCACGTCAACGGCCCGCTGGCGCTCCGGCTGCCGAACACGCTCAACCTCAGCATCGACGGCACGACCGGTGCCGACGTACTCCGCAACGCGCCCGGCATCGCCGCCTCCACCGGATCGGCCTGCCACAGCGGCGACCCGGAGCCGTCACCCGTCCTCACCGCGATGGGCCTCGACCACGACCGGGCCCTCGGCGCGATCAGGCTCTCCCTCGGCCGCTCGACGACAGCCGAGGAGATCGGCGCGGCGATCGGCCAACTCGCGGCGGCTGCGCGGATCGTCTGATGGCGATCGACGAGCGGGTGACGCAAGTCCAGGCCGGGCTTCCGCGCCTTACTCCGGCGCAGGCCTTCGAGGCAGTGCGGCGCGGTACGGCGTACATCGTGGACACGCGGCCCGAGTACCAGCGCCGCGCGGCCGGTGAGGTGCCCGGGGCGATCGTGATCGAGCGGAACCACCTCGAGTGGCGGCTCGATCCGGCGAGCGCGTCGCGCATCCCCGAAGCCGTGTCGTCCGGCATCCGGTGGATTGTGCTCTGCGAAGGCGGCTACTCGTCGAGCCTCGCCGCCGAGTCGCTGCGGGAACTCGGCTTGCTCCGCAGTACCGACATCGCCGGCGGGTTCCAGGCGTGGCAGGCGGCCGGCTTGCCCGTCGTACACCCGGCGACGCCGACCCGGCCGCGCAGTGCGGGATCAGCGGGCTGACCCTTCGATCGGTTTTCGCAGCCGAACGCGTTCGAAATAGCCGGCCCACAGTCGCCGACGCTCCACCAGCGTGAAGCCGACCCGCTCGCCGACCGTCGCCGGCCGACCGTGCCACCAGCGCTTCTCGAAGTGGTCGAGCAACACCAGCTCGCCTCCCGGCCGGATCATGCGGTAGACCTCGGCCAGGGTCGCCGCCCGATCGTCCACGTCGCAGATGGCCAAGGTGCAGACCACGGCGTCGAACGAATCGTCGTCGAAGGGCAGCCGCTGACCGTCGGCAACAGCCACGCGAACTGCTCGGCCGAGCGCGTGCAGCCGCTCCCCCGCGACCTCGACGCGCTCGCGGTCGATGTCCACCGCAACCACTTCGACGTCGCCGCGGTACCACCGGAGGTTCAGGCCGCTGCCAACCGCCAACTCCAGCGTCCGCCCGCTTGCCTGGCGGCACACCCATTCCCGGCTGTTCCCAATCAACACCCACTCACAGCCATACCCAGCGCCGTACCCCGAACTACGGTCCAGTCGACGGCGTCGAGCACGATCGGATCGGTCATTGCGCAGCATCCGAAACACCTACCAACGAGCCTACGCCCACACCACACAGTGCGTGCGTCAGCTCAGGCGTGGTCGCAGGTGCACGGGCCGTCTCCGCAGCACGTCGAGCCGGGAGTGGCGCTGAGCGAGGGGAGCGAACGGCCGGCTGGTACCACGACGGGCTCCGGGGCCCGGACGGTCCTCGCCGCCTGCGCCGCACGAAGCGCCCGGTGAGTGGGCAGACGCTTCTTCCGACCAGCACGAATACCGTTCCCGATCACCAGCACCTCGGCGAGCTCGTGCGACGCGACCACCGCCGCGAGCCCCAGTACGCCGGTCGCGGCCAGCGGCACCAGCGCAACCAGAATCCCTCCGGACAGCACCAGATTCTGAGTGAAGATCCGCCGCGCCGCGCGGGCATGCGCGATCGCATCCGGCAGCCGGCGCAGATCCTCACCCATCAACGCCACGTCAGCAGCCTCGATCGCCACGTCGCTACCCATCGCCCCCATCGCGATCCCGGCATCCGCGGTCGCCAGCGCCGGCGCGTCGTTGATGCCGTCACCCACCATCGCCACCGGGCCACGCGACTTCAACTCGGTCACGATGCGCGCCTTGTCCTCCGGCAGCAACTCAGCACGCACGTCCTCGATCCCAGCCTGCGCGCCGATCGCGACCGCCGTACGAGCGTTGTCGCCAGTCAGCATCACCACGTCAACGCCCTGCCTCCGCAGCATCGCGATCGCCTCGGAGGCCTCCGGCCGGATCTCGTCGCGCACCGCAATCGCGCCGAGCAGTACGCCGTCGTACTCGACCAGCACCACAGTCGCCCCAGCATCCTGCAGCCGCCCGACGTCGGCGACCAACGCACCGGCCGCGATGAACCCAGGCTTCCCCAACCGAGCCCGACGCCCAGCGACCGTACCCTGAAGCCCGTGGCCGGGCACCGCCTCGACATCAGTCCCCGGCGTCACCGCGTCGGTGGCCGCCAGAATCGCGGCAGCCAGCGGATGCTCGCTCCGCGCTTCCAAAGCGGCCGCCACCGACAACACCCTCGACCGATCCTCGCCGGACACAGCCACGACCTCAATCACCGTCGGCTCGTTGCGCGTCAAAGTCCCGGTCTTGTCGAGCGCGACCACGCGGATCGCGCCGAGTGCCTCGACCGCTGCACCACCCTTGAGCAGTACGCCGGCCTTCGACGCAGCCCCGATCGCCGCCACGACGGCAACCGGCACAGACAGCGCGAACGCACACGGCGCCGCCGCCACCAAAACCACCAGCGACCGCTCGATCCACACACCGGGATCACCCAGAAGACTCCCCAAACCGGCAACCACAGCGGCCAGAACCAGCACGCCGGGCACCAGCGGCCTGGCGAACCTCTCAGCCAGCCGCTGACTCACACCCTTACGTTCCTGAGCCTCATGCACGATGTGGACCAGCCGTGCCAGCGAGTTGTCCTCCGCCGTGGCCGTCACCTTCACCTCGAGTACGCCGGGCCCATTAACCGTCCCGGCGAACACCTCCGCGCCGACTCCGACCTCCACCGGCACCGACTCACCAGTGACCACCGACGTGTCCAGCGAACTCCGCCCGGACGACACCACGCCGTCCGTCGCGATCCGCTCCCCCGGCTTCACCACAAGCACATGCCCGAGCCGCAACTCCTCCGGCCCAACCACCACTTCAACGCCGCCACGCAGGACGGTCGCCGACGGCGGCACCAGACTCAGCAACGCACGCAATCCGTGCTGCGTCCGCGCAACGGCGTACCCTTCAAGGCCCTCGGCGATCGAGAACAGCACCGCCAGCATCGCCGCCTCGCCATAATTGCCCAAGGCAACTGCGCCGACCGCGGCGAGTGTCATCAACAGACCGACGCCGATCCGCCCACGCAGCAAAGCACGCACGGTCCCCGGCACGAACGTCGTCGCACCAGCAACCAGCGCCGCAAGCTCGAGAAGCCGCGCCACATCCGACGGTACGAAGAGCGCGGCCAGGAGCAGCACCGCGGCCACCGCCGCCACCTGCAGCTCGCGCACCTGCCAGATCGCGGCCGGCGGCGCGCCCTCTCCCTCCGACAGCACCGGCCCGTCGGTCGCGCAGCAAGCGTCAGCCACCAGAGACCTCGTCCACGCAGTCGTAGTCCTCAGGCCCGCAGACCTCACCCGCCGCACCCTGATGGTCGACGAGCAGAACCAGCGCGGCCAGCTCCGCCAACGCATGCGCAAGCTTCGGATCAGCCAACTCGTACCGCACCCGCCGCCCGACCTGGACAGTCCGCACCAGCCCACAGCCACGCAGACAAGCGAGATGGTTCGACACGTTCCCCCGAGTCATCCCCAACTGATCAGCCAGATCCGAAGGAAACCCGGGCTCATTCAGCAGCGCCAGCAGCAACCGCCGCCGATTCTCATCCGCCAACGCGACCCCGACACGAGCCAACGCCCCCGCATCCACCGCAACCGCAAGCCCGTCACTCACACGCGAGACGATACAGTCAATCCTGAATTAAGCCAAGACTGTATCGAGCTGATCAGCACGAGCAGCGGAGGCTCCCCAGGTTCACTACCCCGAGGCGCCTCCGCTGGTCGTTCCAGGCCGTCAACTGCAGACCAACCGGTCGTTCACCGGCCCTGGAGTACGTCGAACAGGTGCGTGTGATCGTTCGTGCCGAGCACCGCCTCGGCGCCCGGTCCGTTGGCCCAGACCGGCACGACGGCGCCGGTGTGCTGCTGGCTCGGGCCGCTCGCGACCGGCGCCTTGCCGTCGCCGCCGAACCCCGCCGTACCGTAGGTCAGCGTCAGCGTCTGACCGTCCTTGGTCGTCAGGTTGGTCGAGTATCCGGTCGGCAGGCCGGCACCGGATGCGTCCTCGCCGACGATCTGGCTCGTGTGCGAGTGGTCCGCGGTGACGACGACCAGCGTGTCCGGGTGCGTCTTCTGGTAGTCGAGCGCGACACCGATCGCCTTGTCGAAGTTGACCGTCTCACCGATCTGGCCGCAGGCGTTCGTGGCGTGGTCCTGCTTGTCGATCGAGGCGCCCTCGACCTGCAGGAAGAAGCCCTTCTTGTTCTCCAGCAGGCTGATCGCCTTCGAGGTCATGTCCGCGAGGCTCGGCTCGCTCGCCGGGCGCTGGTTCTCCTGGCAGGGCTGCGCCGCACCGCCCTTGCCGAGCGCGGCGGCCGGGCCGCTCCACTCCAGCGACATGTTGCTCTTGTTGAACAGGCCCAGCACCGGCTTGCCTGCCTTCGCCGACTTCAGTCCGGCCGCGTCGGTGACGTACTGGACGCCGTTCGCCTTGGCCTGGTCGACCACGGTCTTACCGGCGTACGGGCCGCCGGTGATCTGCTGCTCGAACCGGCCACGGCCACCACCGAGCAGTACGTCGACCTTGTGATCGACCTCCTGCTCCGCGATCGACCCGAGGCCACCGGCCGCCTTGGTCTCCTTGGGGCAGGCCGTCATGTCGGCCGGGCCCTGGCAACCGCGCAGCGACATGTGCGAGGCGAGCACGGCGGGAGTCGCGTCGGTGACCTCGGCGGTGGAGACGTCACCGACCTTCAGGCCGCGCTTCTGCGCCAGCTCCAGCACCGTCTCGTAGTTCGTACCGGGCACGTTCTCTGCGCTGCTCGGGCCCTGCGAGATCCGCTCGTCGATCGTCTTCTTGCCGGTCGCCCAGCTCGACCCGGTGGAGGCCGAGTCCGGGTCGTAGTCCGGCAGGTACGGCGCCTTGACGCCAGGCTTCACCGACCACGTCGTGTCGAGGCCGGTGTAGCGCGTGCGGTCGACGTTCAGCTTGTTCCGGACGCCCTGGTAGTACCGCGCCGCGGTGATCTCCTGCGTCCCCATGCCGTCGCCGAGGAAGAAGATCACGTTCTTCGGCCCGCGCTGCGGCTGCGGGTTGTGCTTGCCGGCGTCACCGGCCTGAGCAGAGTCGAACGCACCGCTGGCGGCGGCCGAGGCCATCCCCGCCGCGGCAATCACCGTGGCAGCGGCGAAAGCAGCCACAAAAGCCTTTTTCCTGATCATTACGGGCCTTTCCGATCGGACGAAACATCGGGACCGTATGCAGTCGTCCCATCCGCCAGGTGGCCGTCAGGCGACCACCAGGTGACATGCGCGCCGCCCGGAGGCTCACTCACTAGGCTGACGGCATGAGCCTCGACATCCCTGATCAGGTCCGCAAAACGGTCATGGCCGACGGGAACGACTCTTGGCTTGACGAGTTGCCCGGCCTGGTCGACTCGCTGGCCCAGGAGTGGTCTCTGTCGATCGGCTCCAGCTTCGCGGGCGGTCACGCCGCGCTGGCGGTCGAGGTGACGCTCGCTGACGGAAACCCGGCGGTCCTCAAGGTCGGCGTGCCAGGTCGGGACATCAGGCACGAGGCCGCGGCGTTGCGCCTCGCGGACGGGGCCGGATGCGCCAGGCTGCTGCGCGAGGACCTGGGTCGACAAGCCCTTCTGCTGGAGCGCCTCGGTGCTCCGATGTACGACGTCGTGCCCGACCCCACAAACCGCCACAACCTGCTGTGCGACGTGGCGGTGCGCCTGTGGCGTCCGGTCGCTCCCGACATCGACCTGCCCACCGGCGCGACTTTGGCCGAGCAGTACGCCGACCGGCTGCCCAAACTGTGGGAGCAGGCCGGCCGACCATGTTCACCGGCCACCGTGAAAGACGCCCTGAACTGCATGAACCACCGCCGCGCCGCCCACGACGACCGCACCGCGGTCCTGGTCCACGGTGACATCCACGAAATGAACGCCCTCCAGGCGAGCGACGGCACCTACAAGCTCATCGATCCAACCGGCCTACGAGCCGAACCGGCCTGCGACCTCGGCACCATCGTCCGCTGCAACCCAGACCTCGGCGACGACCTCCGGTCCCGGACCGAGCGACTCGCCTCCCGCACAGGCGTCGACGCCACCGCCATCTGGGAATGGGGCACCATCCACCGAGTCATCAGCGGCCTCTACGCCCACACCATCGACTTCCAGCCCTTCGCCCACCTCCTACTATCCGAAGCAGACCGCCTGACCGCGTAACCACCGAGACGTAACAGAGGAAAGTCAGCTGCGGTTGTAGGGCTGGACCGCTGCCTTGGTGGCGCCGATCCTCACGTTTCGGAAGTCGGAACGGAACGTCGCGCCCGGCTGGTAGTCCTTGTACATACCGAACTTGATCCTGAACTCGTTCTTGAAGGAGTCGTCGACGCACCTGGAACGCGTCGCGTAGCCGAAGTACTCCTCCCGCTCGAAGAGCTTCTCCTCGACGGTGGTCGCGCCCACCTTCCGGTGCCAGACCGCGATACGCCCCTTCGGCGCGCCGTCGTGGTAGGGCTCCACGTTGTACTTGATGACGAAGGAGTGCCACTCGTTGGCGCCGATGCTCTTGGTCGCCATGGCCTTGTTGTACTCCTCGTCCATCCCCGGCTCCTCGCCCCGGCGTACGAACTGGAGGTTGTGCCCGTTGCCGGCACCGGACTGGATGCGCACGCCGCCGATCGGGTTCGCGGTGCACTGCCACAGCTGCAGCACGTACGCCCCGCTGCCCGTCACGTCATCGACGCCCTCTGGGATGCGAACGTCGAACCCGACCCACACATCGGTGTGGAAAGGCAGGTCCCACCCCGTCGCCAGCTCCGTGCGGTCCCGGAGAGTATTCCCGGCAGCGTCCTTCCAGGTGTTCTTGGCGGGATCCTCAACGATGGCGCCTTCATACTCGAAGTCCTCGTCCGTGCGGAACGTCAACGCCCGCGCCTCCGAAGTCCCGGTGATCTGGGGTGCCTGCCCCGCTCCCTGACACTTGCCAGGAAACCAGCCGGCGCCCTCCCGGAGGTTGCCGCCGGCGCCCAGCGTCGCACTGCACGCACTGGCGTTCTCGATCGTCCAGCTCTCACCCGCGATACCCGCCGAATAGCTGGGCACCGCGGCTGCTGCCGCACTGGCGGTTCGTGAGTTCGTCACTGCGGCGAAACCCACCGAGGCGCTCAGGGTCAACGCCACGGTGAGAGCCATCGTCTGTCGAGCACGTCGACTTGGGGCGGGGATCTGCATCTGTGTCACTCCTTAAAGGTCGGGAGGTGTTCCAGGGCTGCGGTTGACGGGATCTCGGGGGCGGGTAGGTCTTGCCTTCGCAGGGTCTCTGCGAACGCTGTGAGGCTCGGGGTCTGGTAAAGGCCGGCGGCTTCGTCGGCGAGCCACAGAGCGGTTCTGTCCAGATCCGAGGGCTGCCGCGGCCAGATCCAGCGGCGGTCGTCGTCGGCATGGCCTGCCCAGAAGTGGAACGCGTCGCGGAGACTGCCGTAGCCGGGTTCAGCGGGCGCGTTCCAGAGGTCGCGGCCTTCAGCAGCTGCGACTCGACAGCAGACGGCGAAGGCTCTCAGACAGTAGATGGTGTAGAGCAACGAGTCGGGACGAGCCAGTTCTCTCGGGAGTGCGCCGCCGGGAGCAATGTGGCGCAGCCGGATGTCGAACCGATCGAGGATCTTGGTGAGCGCGGCCCGATCATCGACGAACTGCAGATAGCGCAGGACCTGCGCGTCCCACCAAACTCCGTGGTTGTTGGTCATCCGTTCTTCCTGCCGGCCGAGTTCGCTCGACCGCATCCAGTGGGTCAACTCGGCGAACCAGTCCTGCAGGAGCGGGAGGCCTTCGGTGAATCGTCCGGCCTTCACCAGCAAGTCGACGTGATCCAAGAGGTCGGTCAGAAACGTCGCCTCGATCTGCCCGATCGCCGCACCGTCGTGCTGACCGGGCAGCGCGGCAGCGTGAGCGAAGTTGGGGCGCATCGCGGTCGCCGGGTCCAGGAACCAGCGTTCGAGACGTGCCTCCGCGGCGTCGGCGTAGCGCGCCTCGCCGGTTCGGAAGTGGGCTTGCACCAGGGTGTTGACGGCCGCGGCCGTCTGCCGGAACCGCCGTTTGTCGAAGCGATCGCTCCACGCGTCCGGGTTCCGCCGGCCGTCGACCCTGATGTACGGCAGACCATCGGCTGTCTCCGGATTCGGCCAGGAGTAGTTGCCGACCGAGTAGTAGTCGTGGGCGTCTCCGGCCCAGTCCGACGGCTCCCGGTCGAGGATGGAATACGGCTGACCGGCCAGGAACTCGTCGGCCAGGGTGACCAGCTGACGGCTCACTTGGGTCCCGCCTCCGAGAAGGCCTGTTCGAACTCGGACCGGATCTTGTCGCCGCCGCCGTTGCGCCACTTGGTCACGGCCGCCTTCCAGCTCGAGACGGGTGCGCGTCCGGCCAGGATGCCGTTCCGTGTATCGGTCAGGTCCTTGCCCAACTGCAGACCCTTGGCCGCATCGGTCTCGGAGTACAGGCCCTGGGTCGGATCAGGCGCGAGAATCGGCAGCGCGGCTTCCTGGTAGTCGAAGCGGGCCTGGGCGACATCGCGCCGGCCCGGGTCGTAGATGGCCAGGGTCGGTCCGCTGACGTACCCGAACGGCACCAGCCGCAGATTCTGGCCGCGCGAGTTCACGATCGGGTCCTTGCCCTCGAACGTGAACGTCTGCCCCTCGATCCCGAAGTTGCGCAGGAGGTACTCGGAAGATCCGAACGGCGCGGCGAGCCAATCGAGGACCCGGAGGACCTCGCGAACCCGGTCCGGTTCGGCGCGGGTGACAGCGGTGAACGCCTGAGCCGCACTCCCCCGCGGATGGACGGGCTTGCTCGCCGCGTCGTAGCCGAACATCGGAAGAGACCCGAGCTTGAAGCCCGGCACCTCAGCTCCCCACATCTCGTACTTGCTCCAGCCGGCGTACCCGCCGAAGACGATCGGGGTGGTCCCGTTGGTGAACCAGTCGTTGCGCTGGTTGTTGGACGCAACCAGGCCGTCCGGATGGAAGACGCCGGCGTCGGCCAACTCGCGGGTGTCGGCCAGCGCCTTCTCGTACTCCTCGAGTTCGATGTTGGAGGTGAACTTCCCGCCGTGCTCGCTCCAGCTGCCGGGGATGCCCAAGGACGCGGCGATCATGGTCAGAGTGCTGCCCGGATCGCCGCAGGCCCAGCGGGACTTGCGCTCGTTGGTCAGCCCCTTCAGCAGTGCCTTGAACTCTCCGATGTCCTTGGGCTGCGCAGGCAGTCCGGTACCGGCGACGAGGTCGGCGCGGATCCAGGCGACCGACGGGATCGGTATCCGGGCGATCGGTACTCCCCACAGGGCGTTGCCGTACACGGTCTTGCGCCACGAGTCGGTGGACAGACCCGCCAGGTTCGGATAGTCCTTGACGGCATCGCCCGACAGGTACTCGGTCAAGTCGGTGAACTTTGCCTTCAGCAACGCGGGCAGCTGCTGCACCGAGCCGTAGATCGACACCAGGTCGGGCAGGTCCCCGCCGGCCACGGTCGTCGCGAACCGTTGAGCGTAGTCAGCCGCCGGCGCGTACGTGATGTCGAGCTTTCCACCAAGTCGCTTGTCGACCTCCTGCCACAGCGGATTGTCGGACTTGCCGGGCGCCACCGGGTCGAAGGTGTAGGTGAGGGCGGAGATCTGGCCACCCGACAGCGGGGGCTTGCTGACCGACGCGACGGGATTCGGCGGGTACTCGAAGTACCCGCTCATGCCGAGCGGGCTCGCGCTCTTCAGCGCGGGTTCGGCGTTCCCGGCCTTGGCGAACGTCGGGAGAACGTCAGCTCCGATGCGGCCGGAGGTTCCCGCCGTCGTCTTGGCGGAGCAGCCGAGAGCTGATCCGGCGGCACCGGCGACGGCTGCCGCGGACAGCCCTTTGAGCAACGTACGGCGCGAAAACGCATCCATGGTTACGGTTCCCTCCTCATGGCGGGCGTCCGGTCGATCAGCCTTTGACGGCGCCGATCAGAAGTCCCTTGCTGAAGTGCTTCTGGATGAACGGGTAGATGATCAGGATCGGGATGACGGACATGACCAGAATCGCCATCTGGATCGACGCCTGTGGCGGCAGCGACTCGGTCGACGCCGCGAGCTCGTCCGTACCGAGCGGTGTCTGGTTCACGACGAACGTTCGCAGGACCAGCTGCAGCGGCCACTTCTCCGGCGACGGCAGGTAGAGCAGGGCAGAGAAGAACGCGTTCCAGTAGGCGACGGCGTAGAACAAGCCGACCACCGCGACGACGGCCTTCGAGAGCGGCAGGACGATGGAGGTCAGGATCCGGAGTTCGCCGGCCCCGTCGATCTTCGCCGACTCGGTCAGCTCACCGGGAAGCTCGAGGAAGAAGGACCGCATCACGATCACGTTGAAGGCGTTGACCACCACCGGCAGGATCAACGCCGCCAGGTTGTCGATCAGGCCGAGCTGCTTGACGATCAGGTACATCGGGATCATGCCCGGATTGAACAAGAGCGTGAACAGTGTCATCAGCAGGATGGGCTTGTGCAACAGCGATCCCGGCCTCGACAGGGCGTACGCGAGCATGATGGTGCAGGCCAGCGACAGCACAGTGCCGACAGCGGTGACCGCGACCGACACGCTGAGGGCCCGCGTCACCACTCCTCCCGACAGAACGGCCCGGTACGCCGCGAGCGACGGCTCGCTGGTGAAGAGCACGAGTCCCCCGCGCGCGCTGATATCGCGTTGCGGCGCCAGACTCGTCATCACGACGGCGACGAACGGCACGATCACCGCGAGGCAGGCGACGGCCAGCAGTACACCGCGCGCCGCGGTCGCCCAGCGCGGTTGCCGTCCCATCCAGGCAGGCCGCTCGTCCGACGCCGGGTGACGGTTGCGCCGAGCCCGGCGTTCAGCGGTGGTTTCCAGCAGTCCGGTCATTTCGAGTACACCCCCCGCTCCCCCATGGCGTGGGCGAGCCGGTTCGCCCCGAGGACGAGAACCACGCCGACGACGCCCTTCACCAGGCCGACCGCGGCCGACACACCCCAGTTCCCGCCGATGATCCCGTTGTTGTAGACGTAGGTGTCGAGCACCTCGGAAGCCTGCGCGCCGACCGGACCCTGCTGCAGGAGGATCTGCTCGAAACCGACCGTGAGCGAATCACCCAGCCGCAGGATCAGCAGCAGGACGATCACGGGCCGGATCGCGGGCAGCGTGACGTGCCACAGCTGCCGGAGTGGGCCGGCCCGGTCGATCGCCGCCGCCTCGTACAGGTTCAGGTCGACCTTGGACAGCGCGGCCAGGAAGATGATGGTCGACCAGCCGGTGTCCTTCCAGATCACCTGCGACGTGATCAGCAGTTTGAACAGCTCCGGTACGCCGATGATCTGGAAGGTTCCCAGGTCCGCGGAACGCAGCCACTCGTTCAGCATTCCGCCGTTGCCGAACATCTGCTGGAACAGCGCCACGACGATGACCCACGACAGGAAGTGCGGCAGGTAGAGGATCGACTGCGTCAGCCGCTTGACTCGTTCGTTCAGCATCGAGTTGAGGACCAGAGCCAGCGCGATCGGCAGCGGGAACACGAACAGCACCTGGACCATCGTCATGATCAACGTGTTGACGAGCGCGTTCAGGAACTCCGGGTCACCGTCGAAGATGACCGAGAAGTTGCTCAGGCCAACGAAATCCGATCCGCTGATGCCGAGGAACGGCTGGTAGTCCTGGAAGGCGATCACGTTGCCCAGCAGCGGCAGGTAGTGGAACAGAACCAGGACGATCACGCCCGGAACCGCGAGCACGAGCAGCACCCGGTCCCGGTGCCATCGGGCCGCGAGCTGCCCACGGACGCGGGTCTCGCGGGCGGCAGGCGCACCGGGATCAGCGCCGGCCCTCGGCCGGACCTTGGTCCCCGACGACATCAGCGGGTCCTGCTGCCGACCACTGCGACGGCGGCCTCGACCATCCCCCGCACACGCTCCTGCGCGGCGTCCCGCGCCTGCCGCGCGGCTTCGGCCGCGGCCGGCCGATCGTCGGCGATCTTCTGCAGGAGTTGCCCGGCCGCAGCGTCGGCCCCAGGTCCCAGCTCCACGAACGGCAGGCCGAGATCGTTGTACATCTGGCCCTTGATCGTGTCGGTCGGCTGACGCAGGTAGACCGACGGAACACCTTCCGCCAAGGCGATCAGAGGTGAGTGGCATTCCATGCTCACGACCGCGCCGGCCTGCCGGTACACCGCGGCCGCCTCGGTCAGGTCCCAGAACCGCGGCAGGATGTGGACCAGGTCGGCCACGTCGGCAGGGAACGTCCCCGCGAACTCGGCCTCGGCGACTTCCATCGCGTAGCTCATCTCCGGCACGACGAGCGCCGGCTCGCCAGTGGCTCGCACCCACCCGATCACGGTCTGCCGCAGAACGTCCAAGTCGGACTTCCGATAGCCCGCGTTGTAGGCCGTCCGGCGAACATCCTCGGCCGCGGGTGGGTAGTTCCGGATCTGGTGGTACGGCGTGAAACGCAGCCGCGGTACGACGCAGACGAAGCGTCCGGGCTTCAACCCGTACTCCGCGAGGACCGCCTGGCCGTCGCCGTCGTCGACCACGTCGAACATGACGGTGGCGTCCGGACCGAACGCGATCGCGGGCGCCCCGAGGTCCTGGCCGGCCAGGAACCGCTCGGTCAACGAATCCCGGCAATAGACGAACGCGGCCGTGTCGAGCACCTCGCGCTGGAGCTCGGTGAGCAGGTCACCGTCGATCGCGCTGATCATGCTCGCCGCCCGCGCCAGCGTCGAGCCGTACGGCCGGAGCGGATCTACTGTCACACCGAAGATGCCGTGCGGCTTTCCGGTCCGCCGATGCCATTCGGCGACCTCCACCTGGGCAACGAGCGATGGCCCCGACCCGTGGACCAGAAGGTCGCCTTCGGCAAACAACCGGTCCAGCTCCGGGCTGAGCGGCTCGCCGGGCACGACCCGGTCCTCGACGATCTCGACGTCCGGAAAGTAGCGGCCGAGCATCTGCCGTACGTTCTCGTCGATGCTGAGGGCCCACAGCGTCAGCTTCGCTTCCGGTGCGTAGCGCTGAAAGGCCCGGAGCGCGCCTGGCGTATGGGCGACGTCGCCGATGTTGACGGTTTGCCAGCCGGAGACGAGAACGACGTGAACCATGAGGAATTCCCTGTCCAGCCCATCCCGAGCAGCGGTGGGCCTACGGTCGATTCGGAGCTACGGCGAGCATCATGCCGGTGATTCATCGGTTAATCAAGATCCGACGAAGGCGTCGACGGTGACTTCTCGGCAGGTGGGCGCTCAGCCGGCGTACGGTGCCGTCGATCCTCGATCGATCAGTTTCGGCGCCGGCCGCGTCACCAGTGCCGACTGGACGTGGCGACCGTCGATCATCCGGCGCAGTGTCGTGTAGGCGCGCATTCCGGCTTGCTGCACAGGCATCCGGACCGTACTCGGTGCGGGCCGCATGGCGTCGGCGATAGGCAGATCCTGGTACACGACGATCGACAGATCGGCGGGAATCCGCAGGCCGAGATCGAGAATCGCCGCGATCGCTCCCGGTGCCGCGACGATGTTGTCGATGATCAGCGCGGACGGCGGCCGGGCCGAGCCGAGGAGCTCGCGCGTCGCGGTCGCGAGGTCCGGCGGCTCGTAGCCGACCTGCTTGATCAGCGACCGGTCGAAGCGCACACCCGCTGCCCGCAACGCCGAGCGGTAGCCGTCGACGCGCGCGCTACTGGCGATCGGGACGAGGGGGCCACCGACCAATGCGATGCGGCGGTGCCCGAGACCCAGCAGGTGGGTCGTGGCCAGACCGATCCCGGCCGCGTCGTCGATCCACACCGAGACGGAGTCGTCCGGTCGCGGGTTCTGCAGGATCACGTACGGGATCGACCGCTTGGTGAGTTCCTCAGCGGTCTCGGTCCCCCATTGGGTGGACCGCAACAACACCCCGTCGACCATGCCCGTGCCGACGATCCGGCTCATCAGGTGGCTGCCCGGCTCGATCCACAGTGCGTCGGCCAGCAACAGTACGTCACCGTGTTCCTCGGCAGCCGCGTGCATGCCACGAATCGCCAACTCGAAGACCGGATTCGCGATCTTCGGCACCACCGCTGCGATCACACCCGATCTGGACAGTCGCAGCGACTGCGCGGCGTGGTTGACGCGATAGCCCGTGTCCTGGATCGCCTGCTCGACGCGGAGCCGGGTCGCCTCGCTCATCCGGACGTTGCCGCGAGCCCCGGAGATCACCGCGGAAACCACGGCCGTGGACACCCCGGCCCGCTTCGCAACGTCCTTGATCGTGGTCATGCCGCCAGCGTAACGGCGTCGACGGCAGTACCGGATAGGGGTGAGGCCCCGGGATGGACCAGATCTCTGCCGGAGATCAAGCTTCCTGCCCCGGGGCCTCACGGGATCACATCGTCATCTCCGGCTCAACCGTCACTGTCGCTCGCAGGAGCGTGCGACAGTGACGTTCTCGAACGTGCTCTCCGTGGATGCGTAGAGCCCGACACCGCCGTTCCGGACCACGGTGTCGCGAGCCTCCAGGATCTGAACGCCGTTCAGCGTCACCGTGATGCGGTCGCCGTGGACCGCTGCACCAAGTTCGACGGGACCTGTCAACGGGTTGCTGAGGGACACAGTTCCGACCGTGACCGGACCCGACGCGTGAGCTTCGCGGACGATACTCGCGTACTGCGTCCTGTTGCTCGTCTTGCCGAGGTGGATTCGGTACCCATAGGAGTCCGAGGTGTCTCGCAGCGAGATCCCTGCGGTGCCGACGGATCCATTGATCGTGACCGTGGCCTTCGCGGCATACTCGCACGTCTCGGAGAAGCGTGACGGCAACGTCGAGTCGGCGAGTACGTGCGCCCTGCCATCGGTAGGCGTGAGCTTCAACTGACCCGAGTTGACGGACGCCTTTCCTGCGATACCCCGCCAATTGGCCTGGTCGAGCCCTTCCTTGATGGTGATGTTGTCGAAGGCCGCGGCCCGGCCCTTCGTGGAGGCGGCGGCACCACCCGTCGGCAATTGCGTGTCGTCTGCGGAGATCGACGTATCGCCCACTGTGGCGATCAGATGCTTCCCGATTGCGGAGACGGTCAGCGTGTGCGCGCTGTCTGCGTTGATGGGCAGCTCGTTCTCCGCGAGGAGCGTAGACGTCGCGTTGTAGACCTTCACGAGCTGCAGCTTCGCGCCGCCCGGCGTACTGATGACATCGGCCCGGTAGTAGTTGCGGGAATCGTGGTAGCGGAACGCGAGACCGGTCGTTGCCGTCGTTTGGTTTCGTGTCCCCGGAACGATGTCGGCAGTCACGACCACGTCGTCCGGTACGTCCTGCTGCACCGCCAGCGACTGCGTGTCCGTACTCGAGGTCTGCACCAACTGCGTGTCACCCAGCGTCCAGGTGCCTTGCACTGGTGTCCAGCCGTCGAGGGAGCCGTTGAAGTCATAGGCGGTGCTGTCCAGGCTCGCGTCGGTGAACTCCTCGTTGAGCAACGGCTTCGGGGCGAAGGCCGCCGTGGCCGAGACGGTGACGAGGTCGCCTGTGCGGGTGAACGCGGTCGGGGTGCCATTGATCTTCACCGCGCGTGCCTTCGGCGCGTTGATCGTGAGCGTGCCGGTGAAGGGGGCCCCGAGCGAGATCTGGGCGGCAGCGCCCTCCAGTTCCACACTGAGGTCGGACACAACTCCGGAGGCTTTGATGACGATGTCCCCTGCGTCGACCAGCGACGATCCCTGGGTCAGCGCGTACCGCGTCAGCCCACCGCCCTTGTCGGCGCGCTCGAGATAGGCGGTCTCGGCGTCGGTCGCCGCATCCCCGAACTGCCTCGACGAGGGAATCGCCTCGCGCGACAGGTAGAAGCGGCCGGTCGCTTTCGGCAGGTCGATCGTCATCGCGCTGGCCACGGAGTGATCTACCTGGGGCAGCTCGATGCGCGACGCCTTGACCGAGGGCGCGGCGCCGGCCTTGCCGGGGACTACGACCGTGTCCACTCCGGTGGCGCCGGTGGCGGACCAGTCGTACGACAGGTAGTCGACGTCGGTGAGAACCTGCTCGCCGACGCGCACGGCGCCGTTCTTGTGGACGTTCGACGTGAGATCGGCGCCGGGTTGGGCCACGGGAACGAGCTGCACGCCGGCAACCGGTGTCGCGCCGGGCACGGTGTCGAACCCGATCGTGGCGACGTTCGTGTTCGGGTCGACGGTGACCGGATCGCCAGGGAAGTGCCAGAGCTGCCGGTAGTCGTGTGCGCCGGTGTCACCCGTGAGGTCGTCGGAGACGACCCAGAAGCCGGGCTTGACGAAGTAGACGACGCGATCGTGCGCGATCGGCCGGTACGCCTGCGTCTTACCGCGGTAGATGTCGAGGCCCGCGTTCGAGCGCCACAGCGACGTCGAGCGGGGCAGGCCGGCAGGCTGCGGTTGTCCGTCGACCTCGACGGTGTTGTGCGCCTCGGTCGTGCGGCGCATCCAGTCGTTGGTCGGGGTGGCGCTGTAGTCCCCCGCTCCGGGGTCGACGATCAGCGAGCGCCCGTACGCCGCCATCACCAGGCTGAGGTCGTCGGGATGCCGATGGGAGGCCGTATAGCTGGAATTCTGGTTGTTGATCAGCATGTACCGGGCATCGGCGTCCCACCCCGACCGCTGGACCGCATAGCTGATCGGGAACACCGTGGACGACAGCGTCGGGACGGTCCCCTCGGTGCGCCCGGAGGCGACCCAGGTGAAATCGGACCAGGAGTTGCGCCCACCGGTCTTCCGAATGGCGCTCGTGCCCGCGTCCGTGTTCGGAGAGTCGCCGACGAGCGCGGGCTCGAGATTCGGCTGACGGGTCGCGAACAGCGCATCCGCGATCCAATCTGCTGACTGAACAATCCCGTCTGGCAGGGTTCGCCCGTTGGCATCCGCGACTTGGATCATCGTGTTGATCAGATCCGCCACGTAGGCCTGATAGTTGAACGTCGGCTCGCGGTACACACCGTCGCCCTTCACCCAGGCGCGCAGGAACCGCTCGACAGAGCGCACCACGAACGGCTCCCAGACGAAGGACGCCTTGAACTCGGGCAGATAGACCGCCGAGACGTAGATCGCGCGGGCCATCGAGACGTACCAGTTGTTTCCGACATGGATCTGCAGCACGGTCGCGAGCAGCTCCGTCGTCGCATGCACGCCGGACAGGTACGCCACGAGGTCGTTCGCGTCGATGCTCGGCTCCGTCCTGAACACGGAGAACGCGCTGACGAGCTGGGCCAGCCGCTTGCCGCCCGACAGGTTGCGGTTCTGCGGCCAGCTGGGATTGTCGGCGAAGAAGTCCAGTGAGATGTCCATCCACGCCGACGCGTACGCCGCACGCTTCTGCGGGTCGCTCTCCTTCAAATAGGCGCTCGTCAGCGTCGACATGAACGCGAAGTCGCTCATCAGGACCTGTGCGCTCCCTGGGATGGTCTCCGTCCCGCCCCAGAGATCCGCCCAGTCCACGTCGATCCGCTGCGCGGCATCGTCGTAGAAGTCACGGGTCACGGTACCGAACCGGAAGATCCCCGCCGCCAATTCGTCGGCGGTCGCGTCGCCGCCTCCTTCCCCGCCCACACCCGGGTACTCGATGCCCGAGCGCCCCGCGTAGTAGACCTTGAGCTCGGCCGCGGCGCCCGCCTCATCGCCGGCGGCAAGCTCCGCCGCCACGCGGGCGAGCCCCGGACGCGTCAGGTCGAGCAGCTCACCGAGATCCGACATGTCGGTCGTAGCGGCCCGGGCCGGCGACAGACCCGTCACCATCAGAGCCAGCGCGACTGTCGTGGCGGCCCACGCACGGGCACGGCGGCGAGTGCTCCGCCGAAGAAGTCTTCGTTGCATCCCATCTCCTCATGACACGTGAGAGTTCTTGCTGAGTCCTTCGACTGCGCGCACCAGCGCCCAAGCACCCCCGCGGTCCGCGCGGTTGGTCCAGGGGCGCGCGCGGAAGACCGGCCCGATTCCGAGCCGAGGGCCTGTTAGGTGACGTATCGTTAATTCACCGTAGATTTGATTGCGACGTTACGTCAACGGTTCGAGGGAGGCGCAAGCGTGACAACGCAACGGGACATCGCCCGCACAGCGGGCGTATCGGTCGCGGTGGTGTCGGCCGTGATCAACGGCACGGCCCATACCCGGATGAGCGAGGCCACCCGTGCCCGGGTCATCCAGGCGATGGAGAGCCTCGACTACCAGCCCAACCAAGCGGCCCGGTCCCTGCGGCTCAACCGCACCGGCATGATCGCGCTGATCCTCCACAAGCTCGACAATCCCGTCTACGCCCAGCTGCTGCGCGGCGTCTACGGGGCCGCGGCCGAGCACGGCGGGACAGTCCTGCTCGGGGACGCCGAGATGATGCGCTCAGGCAGTCAGTTCGTCACCCGGCTGCTCAGCCAGGGCACCGTCGACGGCATCCTGATCCGGGACGACTCACTGTTCGACGACGACGTGATGGCCGAGCTGCGTTCCCATCCCAAGCCGATCCTCAGCCTGGATTACGCCCAGGACCACCCGTGGGTCGGCATCGACGACCGCCGCGCGGGCGAGATCGCGACCCGGTTCCTGCTCAACCTGCGCCATCGCCGAATCGTCTTCATCGGCGGGGCGACCGGGCACGCGTTCCAGCAGCGTTACCTCGGGTATCAGCAGGAGATGCAGCAGGCCGGCATGGAACCGGCGCCGCACCTGGCCACCGGATTCGGTGAGCAGGCCGGCGCCGACGGGCTGCGACAGGCGCTGCAACTGCCGGCCGCGCTGACCGCAGTCGTGGTGAACAACATCATGAGCGCCGTCGGGGTACTGGCCGCCGCCCGTGACCTCGGCATCGCCGTACCCGACCAGCTGTCTGTTGTCGGGATCCACGACGTCGGCCTGATGGAACACCTGCGCCCAGCCGTGACCGCGGTCCGGATGCCCATGTACGACCTCGGCCAGGCCGGCGTCCACGGGCTGTACGAGCTGATGGCGGGACGCCCCTGCGCCGGTGGCATCATCACCGCCCCCGAACCCGAGCTGGTCGTCCGCGACTCCGCAACGACCCTGATCTGACGTGACGTTATGTCATCAATGTGCTTTCGAGCCCCGCTCTTCACGGCTCGGCTTGTTCGCCATGGTGGCCGACGGTGCGGTGTGGGGCCAGGTCCAGGCGTACCGCAGGATGAGGGTGAGAAGGATCAGTTCCAGGACGATTCCAAGGCCGTAGAAGTACAGCCAGGACCCGCCCACCGCGTTGAATGCCGTGACGGGGACGTAGAGCGAAGCCACGATGAGGTTGGTGATGCGGTTCGCCCTGGCGGGCAGCGTTATCGACAGCACGACCATCAGGATCGGGATGGCCACGAGGGTCAGCGCCGTGACCGAAAAGGTCTGGGAGAGGTCGAACTCGAAGACCCTGCCGTCGAGGATGTCTTTGATGACGCCGGGCGTGTAGAAGTTGAGAATGTCCACGTAGGCGTAGAGGAACATGAAGCTTGTCCACGCTGCGGCGAGCTTGGCTCTCACCGGGACCGGCTGGTCTTCCAGTGTGGCGGTGGCGGGTTGACGTGTTCTCATCGTGGGCTCCGTTGTCGTGGTGAGGATCGGTAGGTCCACGATCGCCCGGCCAGCCGGCGGGCGCCTCGGCCTGGAGGCCGGGGTTCGCCTGGCCGATGGCATGGTCTCTGTCTAGTTGTTTCGGCGGGTACGCCGAGGCGCGCTCGATCCCTAGCTGGAGCCGTGGTCACTATCCGGCGCTCCATCTGGCATGAGCCGCGGCCTGCTGACGCCCCACCTGTCGGTCGGCTCGACTGGCTGCTGATGGGCGTGCTCGCGGCCGCCGCCTTGGTCGAGGGCATCGCTCGGCCGGGCTTGGCCTGGCGACCCCTTGTAACGGTCCTCGCCCTGGCGCTGATGCCTGCCCTGCTCTGGCGGCGGCACCGCCCCCTGATGGCTGCCCTGGTCGGGTGGGGCGTCGCCGGGCTACTCTCGGTCCTCCAGTTGACTGCGCACGCCGGGGACCTCGGCCTCGACTCCATGACGGCCGTCCTGATCCTGCTCTACTCCCTGGTGCGGTGGGGCTCGGGCCGGGAGATCGTCTTGGGGACGGCGTTCGTGACAGTTGTCGTCGTGCTGGGGATGTACGCCTCCTCCGCGGGCAGGTCCGAGATTTTCGGCGGGAGCGTCCTCTTGTTGTTGATCGTCGCCCTCGCGGTGGTCTTCCGCTACCGAGCGAACCTCTGGCATCGCCGACAGCGCGAGATCCGCAATCAGGAGCGGGTGGCGCTGGCGCGCGAGCTGCACGACACCGTGGCCCACCACGTCTCGGCCATCGCGGTGCAGGCACAGGCCGGCGGCGTGGTCGCGGGCATCCAGCCGGAGAAGGCTGCCGAGATCCTGGTCGCGATCGAGTGTGAAGCGTCGCGAACCCTGGTGGAGATGAGATCCATGGTGCGGGTGCTGCGTGAGGAGGAAGGCGTCGCGTACGCACCGCAGCTGGGTGTCGCGGACCTGCCTGCTCTGGCACGCGCAGACGCGACGCCCACCGTCGAGGTCTCGCTGGACGGTTCGTTGACCCGGCTCGCGCGACCCGTGGACGCCGCGCTCTATCGGCTCGCGCAGCAGTCGCTGACCAACGCCGTACGGCACGCCCGGAGCGCGACCCGTGTCGGGATCGACGTACGCCGGGAGGCGTCTTCCACGTGCGCGACCCGTTCCCGGTGGCGACGCGGTCAGGCTGCGTGTCAGCGACGACGGACAGACCGAGCCGGGGCCTTCCCCGGGGCCTGGGTTCGGCCTGCTGGGCATGGCCGAGCGTGCCCAGCTCCTCGGCGGATCACTCTCCGCAGGTCCGGCGCCCGGGGGTGGCTGGGTGGTCGAGGCCGTGCTGCCGGTGGAGGCGTTGGGATGAGAAGGGGCACCGTACAAATGCGCTGG
Source organism: Kribbella sp. NPDC004138 (assembly GCF_053603655.1). NCBI lineage: Bacteria > Bacillati > Actinomycetota > Actinomycetes > Propionibacteriales > Kribbellaceae > Kribbella > Kribbella sp. NPDC004138. The sequence goes on along the minus strand of NZ_JBSGFZ010000014.1, from coordinate 131,337 downwards.
TCAGACGCTTAGTGCCGAGAGGCAGGCTCTCTGGCGCTTTGGTCGACGCGACCCTCAGCCGCATGCATAAGACGTCGACTGGCTTCGTCGGAAGTCCACTGCCGCTTCGACTAGGAAACGCTGAATCCCCGCGCCCGCAGGACCCAGCTTTCGCCGGAGGTGATCCTGCGCACCACAGGTTTGCGGACAACCTCGATCAGGCAGTCGACTGGGACGTCGAGTTCGAGGCCGACCTGGACGCCTTGCGATTGTTGCTCGAGACCGTGGGCGGTACCCGGCGAAATCAGGTCCGGAAGTCAGCAGACAAGCAGCAGTCGCTCTACGGTCTACCCAGCTACCTGAAGGCGGCACTCGCTGGTGCCTCCCGCCGGGTGACACGATGACCAGGTGCGTGACATCACCGGCGACTTCGAGATCCACCTGACGACCACGAGGTCGGGCGTCACCGTCGACCGGACCGGCGGCGAGTTCCGGATGACCACGTGGACCTCCGACGACGTCGCCGTGTTCGCGGCCAGCCACGGGCTGAAGTTCAGCGACATCGTGCTCGACCGCGGACAGTCTCCCGAGCAGCCAATGGTGACTGTGCGGGTGAGAGGCACGCTCGAGGAGGTCGAGCGGGTCAGCCGCGAGTGGAGTGACCGGATGCGGGCAGAGCACTTCTCCGTGGTCAGGACCAAGGTCGAGGCCGCCCCTTGGAACGACGGTGTGCCCGAGAAGGACGCGGACGCAGTCGAGGGCCGCTACTTCGAGCATCACGTGAAGCTGCTTCTGCCCGACGCCACGGCCACGACGCTCGTTTCGCTCGCCCGGCTGCTCGAACCGCACCAGGCGAGGTTGTCTCGGAACGCCCGCCGGCAGCGCGACGACGGCCGGCACGAGCGGTTCGCCACTCAGCGCTGTCACCGGGCCGGGAGGAACACCGCCACGGCACGGCTCGATCGCCTATTGGTTGCGCTGCACGGCTACGAGATTCTCGAGGTCGAAGAGGAATACGTCGTCCTCGACAGCCTGCTGAGCCTGGATAGCGGCTGGCTGGAGGAGGTAACGCCAGGCACCACCCCGTACGAGGACAGCGCCCGGCGGGCGCCCGCTGGGCAACCCGACTATCCAGCGACCTACCTGCCGTTGCCTGAGCCCTCTGTGCAGCAGCGGGCTGCCTTCGACCCGGCGCTCAAGCAGTATCCGCACGCCTATCGGGCCGGTCAGCCGAGCTTTGACGACCCGGAGCTGGCGGCGCGCTGGCGGTCCACGCGGCGAGCGGCGATCGACCACCTCCTGCGCTTGATCGCCTCTTCCGACTGGGCCGGCAGACTCGTACTGCGCGGCAGCGTCGCCCTGCGCGAGTGGTTCGGCGAACAGGCCCGCGAGCCGGGAGACCTCGACTTCGTCGTCCAACCGCCCGGCATCGGCTTCGACAGCCCGGAAGGACTGCGTCTCCTCGACGACGTGATCGCCGCGGTGGCAGCCGACCCCGGCCCCGGCCTTCAGTTCGCGAATGTGGCCCGCGACGAGATCTGGACCTACGAGCGCGTCCCTGGCCGTCGGCTGGTCTTTCCGTACGAACACGAAGGCCTGACCGGCTCGGTGCAGCTCGACTTCGTCTACAACGAGGAGCTGCCCATGAAGCCGCAGCGCCTGCCGATAGGCGACGCCTGGCTCCTCACGGCCGGCCCCGAGCTCTCACTGGCCTGGAAACTCCTCTGGCTGGAGTCCGACTCCTACCCCCAGGGCAAGGACCTGTACGACGCTGTGCTGCTGGCCGAGTCGACCGACATCTCCCCCACACTGATCCAGACCGTGCTCACGGCCGAGCACGGCAGCCAGGGCTTCGGGCCGACCACCGTTCTCGAATGGGACGTCGACTGGCAGAACTTCCTGGACGAATACCCCACCATCGAAGGCAACGCCGAATCGTGGAAGCAGCGCCTGGCCCTGGCGCTGGAGCGGTCCTACACCAACTGACATACTCCGCCGAGTGAGCTATGACTTCGCGATCTGGGAGACCGACGCATCCACCGGCGAGCACGGTCCTGCGGCCACCTTCGAAGAGCTGTTCACCAGGTACGTCGAGGCCGACCTGGTTGCGCCGACCCCAAGGATCCAGGCGTACTCCGAAGCCTTGACCGCCCAGTTCCCGGACGACGACACTCCCTGGGCAGCGGGCGGTCCGAGCAGCAATTGCTCGGGCCCGATCCTGTACGTCGCGGTCACCTACAGCCGGGCCAACGAAGTCGAAGTAGTCGCGAAGCGACTCGCACAAGAACACAACCTTGTCTTCTTCGACCCTCAGAAGGCGCCGAGCCCACCTGTCAACCACGGTGAGGTGACCATCACCACCCCGCACGGCACAGTAGCCCTACCCGACGGCTGGATGTCCTTCCTATCGCAGGAACTACGCAACTTCGACGACTACATAGTCGTCGACAGCGGCCGAGACCACGTCTTCGCCCAAGCACGCAACGACAACGGAGCCCTCACCCTCGAGTACCGCGACGGCTCACCGCACCAGCACTACCAGGTCCAGGACGTCGACCTTGCCGACGTCGCAGAAGCCCTCTCCCAGTGGACCGAGAACCGCCGCCACTTCATCACCAACCACACCTGGGACCGCCTAACCCTCTGGGACTGACCTCTCCGAGGTTCGCTATTCCACCCCGGCACGCCGAGATCTATTGCCGGTGCATGTGTGGCGGGCGAGCCAGCGGTCTGAACCATTCGCAGGCGCAGCCGGGCCAGCCGCGTGAGCAGTCGGTCTACTCGGTCATCGCGCTCAGCCGTCCCCCTTACAACCGCCCGCGAGCGCCAGCGAGCCAGACGCGGGCGCCAGCCCACAGCTCGCCGGCGCCAGCCCTGCAACAAACGCTCCGGCGCCAAGCCCGGGGGTGGGTGGGCAGCGCGCGTAGCAGGTGCGGGAGGGACCGGAGCACCTACGTAGCATGGGAGGCTTCTGATTACCTGATGCGCATGCCTGAGATCGCTCGGGCAATGACCAGGCGCTGGATTTCGGAGGTGCCTTCGAAGATGGTGTAGATCTTTTCCAGCGTCGCGGTCGCCTCCGTGCAGATCTGAGAATGTGGCCTCTGACCTGCAGGTTTGTCTGTCAACGATGATCATCGGTGACCACAGTTTGTCAACGTCTCACGGAGCTGTGACGGAGCAGGGATTCGCCTGCTCCAACTCCCAGGACGCCCGTCTGCTCTGGCGATGCCACGAGGGCCGATCCGCAATCTGGCGGGCACAAGATGGTGGCCTCCGGAGCCAATTCTGTCGGCGTCGCTATACGCCCACCCTTCCACCGGTGTGCCCGCGCAGCACGCCGGGTATCGGCGCGTGGGGGCTCTACCGCGCGACCTGCGTGTCCACTACCCAGTCCGTTAGGGACCAGGTACCTTCACGGGGGACCGCATGAAATCAGTCGAGCTGTCGATCATGTCATCTGCAATAGCAGATTCCGTACCGACGGTCGGGACTCGTGGGTGAGCTCGAAGCCACAAAGCCAAGGGGGACGCAAGGTCGTGACGAACTACCCATACATCTCCGGACAGGCGGCGCTCGTACAGACGTTTGCGCAGCTCCGCAAGGGGTTTCCGACCAAGGTTGACGCGGGCTACTTGCAGCGATTCAACATCGCGCCCGCCAACGAGTCGTACGTCATCTCTATCATCCGCTTCCTCGGCCTCATAGACGAGGACGGCAACCGCGTCGAGGATAAGACCGGCTACTTCTACGGGAACGATGCCTCTTTCAAGCCCGGCCTCGAAGGCACTCTACGCAGCGCGTACTCGCAACTGTTCGATGAAATGGGCGACGGGGCGTTGGAGGCCGAGCGTGGCGACTTGATTCATTGGTTCCGCGCCGCCGACAAGACCTCGGAGTTGGTTGGCCAGCGTCAGGCGTCAACGTTCCAGACCTTAGCCGCGCTCGCAGGACACGGAGATCTTCCGACCGCTCGCGGAAACGCGGCCAAGAAGACCGGCGCCGCGCCGGGTGCGGCGGCCAAGAAAATGACGGCTAAGAAGACGACGCCGAAGAAGAGCGAGGTGACGCCGCCTCTGGATGAGGGTGCCCGCAGCGATGACGGTGACAGAGGCAAGTCCGGGCAAGATGTCGGCCTGACTGTCCGTATCGAGGTCAACCTGCCACCCGGCGGCGACGCCGATACATACGACGCCATCTTCGCCAGCATCAAGAAGCACCTGATGTCGTGAGCGATTCGCTGGACCGCTTTGAGAACGTTGTGCGGTCCCTCGCCGAGATGGCAGAAGCTTCTGCTCCTCAGGCCGAGACGCCCGAGCGTGACGAGCCGCACCCGTTCGAGGCGCGGAACATCCACCCCGACCTGCCCAGCAAGGTGCGCAAGCTCTTCGACGACGGCCACTGGGAGCAGTCGGTGTTTGAGGCCTTCAAGTACATCGAGCAGGAGGTCAAGCGCGTCAGCGGGTTACGTGGCAAAACTGGCTACGCCCTCATGATGGACGCTTTCAACGAGAACAACGCGAAGGTTAAGCTCAACCCGCTCGCGACAGACTCCGAAATCGACGAGCAGCGTGGCTATAAGTGCATCTTCGCGGGGGCCGCCGCCGGCATCCGAAACCCACGAGGTCACGAGGTCGATCTTGGCGACACCCCCGATGAGGCCCTGGACTACCTGGCCCTGGCATCACTGCTGCTACGGCGGCTCGACGCTGCATGCCTGCGCTAGGACCCGCACATCGACCCCCGGAGGAACGCGCGCGACGCCGAAGCATCGCCGAGCTCGCCGCACTCTTGCTGGCGAGTCGCGCGGTCCTGGAGAGCCGGTCCGGTCGGACCCTGGCGCGGTTGCCGACGTGGTCGAGGCGGGCGTCCGGAGCGGGCGCCCAGCGGTCTCAGTGGTAGTACTTGACAGCCTCGCCGTTGATTGTTCCCGCGATCTTTTCCACGAGGTCGAGGCACGCGTTCGCACCGTCACGCTTGATCACGGAGGTGTCGCCGCGGTGGACGATCTTGTGTCGGAGGGCGGTATACACATCGAGCATCTTCCTCCAGTCCGCCGGCAGCTTCGACTCATCGAGGGTGATGCCGACGTACGACGTGCCGTTGAGGATCCGGGTCACGCCGTGGAAGGTCTGCGTCTCCAACCACACGTCCAGCGCGTTGCGGAACTCCTCCTGTGCTTCGGCCGGAGTCGTCGCTAGGGCCACCCGTAAGGCGAGCCCTGAATCCGCCTTTGCAATTGCCACCAGCGGCGCCCGCATCGCATCCTTGCTCCCCCCGAACTCGGGTACGAGCTCGAGGATCAACTCGTGGATGAAGTTATCGAGGGCACCGATGGCGAAGACGACGGCACCTCGCAGTAGCTCGCGCTCGTCATTGGAGGGTGCGCCCGCCTTCCGATCCTCCTCGCCGAACACCCGCACGAACGCTCGGGACCTGTTGAGGTTCTTCTCGAAAACGATGTAGGAGGAGCACTTCCGCTTCCTGGGACCCCTCCTGGCACCGCCTGCATTCGTTGCCACAGAGGGCAGCGTACGGCAAAGCCCGACGAAGTTGACTCGGAGGCGCAGTTGGGGGCCGAGAAGACACGCTACTGTGCTGACGACGAGATCATGCCGATCGTAGGTGCTTCTCGGCGCATACGGCAGGTGCTGTCGACACATCGCTCCGCCGTTCGAGGGCGCCCGTGCCTGGTTCGGATCTCGCGCGAAACTGCCCGCCCGAGCATGACACAGCGGTTCACAGGCGGAATCGAAGGCGGACACTGTTGCCGACGAACCTGTACAGGGACCTGGTGTCACGGCCAAACGGGTTCGGCAGCATCAGGACACTTGGCTCTGTGGACAGAACGTCTTCGACGATCAGTAGCCGCCAACGTCGTGACCTGGCGTGCTCTTGCGCGCACGCAACTTCGGACTCGCCGAGCTCGATCATTGAGGCGTCTCCGCTGGTCGCCTTCACCTCGTACAAGACCGAACCGTCTGCGCGCGGTACCTCGAAGTCGTAGCCGAGGCTGTCGTCACCGAGCGCCCCCTCGTAGACGTAGGAGACGTAGGTCGACCTCCAGCAGGTCTCGTCCAGTGGCGACCGTTCCTTGGCACGCAGCCAGTGGAAGGCCGTCAGCTCGCCTGCGATACCAATCGCGTTGCGTTGGGTGTCAGAGAGCCGCTGTGGCCTGGGGGCGGACCTTGACGATGGTCGCCTGGAGCCGCGGCTCCCGCGCTGGCCCGCGTCCGTCATCGTCTGGGGTGTGGTGAAGCGGTAGGGCGTCGCCAGGCTCGTTGGCGAGGTCGCCAGGTGTTCTGACAGGCGTGCGATCAGGTTGGCCATCGAGGGCTCCACCTCCATGACTGACCCATGTAACGTGACTTGCCGTTCGACCTTCAGGCGCTCCTCTCGCGCGGCGTCCGACTGGTTGGTCGCCTCGGTCATGTCTGCGTCGGTTAGCCCCAGTGCGGCTGGGTCCAGCGTCAACGGCATGGGGCTCGGCCAGATGCCGACCCGATTCAGCCAAGTCGCCAGGAGATCACCATCGAGCGGGACGAAGTCGAGTGTGCCTGCGGAATTGAGCGCCCGCATGGCATTGTCGACGAAATCCGGCCCGAGTTCACCGCGCGGCTCCGAACTGTTCTTGCGGTGCCAGGCAATCGCCACCTTCTGCACTTTCGCAAGCCGCTCCCTCAACGGCGCGCCGTTGGCCTGGCGCACCTCGGCAGCGTCCGACAGAGTCCATGACGCGGGCTGGGGACCGAAGGCCTCGGTGACCTGGCGGTCGATGCGATCGTCGATGATGCCTTCTGGCAGATCGTCGAGAGAGGCTCCCCAGGCGGGGTCAGGGGTGAGAAAGTCGAGGTCGCGCAGCTCCGTCCAGTCGGGTTGAGATCGTCCTGCCTCGAACGCTGGGAGCCGGCTGGCGCGAAGCCAGTTCAGCAGTTCTGGCCGTCGCTGGGTGCGTCGTAGCCGGAACTCCTCGAGGTGTCGACCCGAGTTGTCTACCGGCGGAATCGACGGGAAATGCTGCTCAAGGACTGTGTTGAAGTCATGCAGTGGGATAGACAGGGCGAGCCGCACAGCATTCGCATCCGCCGCCTCCGAGGCACAGTGCAGGAGGCGCGCCGCCTCGGATGAGTCCTCAGAGGTCAGGCGGGTGAGAGCCGCGAGAACCTCCTCCCGTGAGGAGGCAGTTCCGAAGGACAGCGTGTCAAGAGCCTGTTCGCCCCACAGGCACACTGCGGCCGGGAGAAGCCGGGTCAGGGCCACCGAGACGGCGCCATAGATCCTGCGCTCAATCTCGGCGACCCGGACCAGCTCAACGCCCAAGACGTCCGCCACGTCTGCGGCATCGGGAGCCTCCGCGGGCGAGTCGGTGTCTGTGGCCAGTTTCTCAAGGGTAAGGGCGAGCTCGGCTGTGAACCGTGTCTGTCCCATGAGCTCGAGGGCAGCCGACGCGACTGGGTCCAGCCGGCCCCAGCTCAGGGGAGCGTCGCCAGCCTCGATCAGGAGAGTTGGCTGATCGCCCGGCACAGGAAGCACGCCGCGCAGTCGCGGCGGGAGCGGCTGCTCTCCGCCAGCTGTCGCGATCGAGAGTCGCGAGCACCGCATCAACCGGACACGGGCCAGGTCGTCCATATGGCGCTCGAGGTTCTTGCCCACGGCCGAACCCGAGCGGGGAAACCGCATCGTGCAGGCGAAGACGAGCGGCAGCCAGGGAATCTCGCCAGTCAGCAGTGTCGCATCAGTGTCGGGCCGCCACGGCAGTCCATCGGTCAAGACCTCGATGTCCCAGTCCGGCGTCACGACAACGTCGCCGTGCCATCGGGGCCGCAGCACGTGCTCGGCAACGTCGCGCAGCCGGTCCGGGTCTTCAGAGTTGACCGTAAGCATCGGCCACCCGAGTTCGCGGATCAGCTTGGCAGTCGTGGACGTGTCTCGTGCCCCGGTGACGAACACCCGTTCAGCGCCCGCCGTGTCGGGGTTGAGAAGCTCAAGATGCCCGCTGCGCTCCACGATCAGGCCCGTGTCGAGGATTGGAGAGTTCCGGAGCGCGGGACCCCTGATCTCGTTCCAGGCGTCGGCCAGCGAGGACCTGACGTGGTCAGCCGCCGCCGCGTCGTTGACCTCGCGCGACTCGAAGAGCTCGGTCAGATAGTCGATGAGGGCTGCCGCGTCGTCGCGCGAACCCCAAACCCGCAGCCCGATGGCCCGCATCGTCGACGTCGGATTCGGCAACGACTCGAGCGTGCGCCGCAGCCGAGCCTCGACCAAGGGCGAATAGTAGGCCGCCATCTGGTCCTCTATCGCGGCGTACCAGCTGCGGTCGGGCCTTCGGAACGCGGGCTCCTCGCCGCCGCGCTGATTCGGTACCCAGGCCTGACTGTCGATGAAGCAGGCGAGCGGAGTGGGTATCCGGGAATCGGTGCCGTAGGGCTGCCTGCGTTTCCATGTCGACACCCGATGCGCGGGCTTAAGTGCCGGCAAAGTCCGGACGACGAGGTGCGCGTAACGCGACCTGAGGCGACCGGGAAGCAGCCCGACCTCGTGCTGTCCGAGGAACCAATACAAGGGATCGGTCGTGGTGAAGGCGGTGTCCGGGTGGGACCAGTTGCCAGTCTCGTCGAGACCGTCGCGCCACTGCTCGACCACTCCGGCCGGGACGCCGTCAGGTATCCCGCTACCCGTGATGCGCGCCGTGGTGAGCTGGCGGCCGCTGATCGTGCGGGTGTCCAGCGCTTCCCGGATCGGCAGGGCGGTCGTAAGTCCGAGCGTCGCGAGGAACGCCTGCCAGCGAGCCATCGTCTCCTGACCGCCACCGCCGGGGAACTCCGTTGGGTCCGCCACCAGAATTCCGCGGAGGGATGCCAGTTCAGGCGTCTCCTCGGTTGCCGCCGCTGCCAGCTGGGTGAGGTCGTCTGCGCCGGGCAGCGACCAGGCACCTCCGAACCGCGCGGAGGTGGCGGGGACCCATGCTCCGGACTGAGTGGGCACTTGAAGGCCTACAGCCCCCAGATCGCGCGCGTGCCGGTCAGGTTGTCCTCCCAGCAGCCGGAAGGCGAAATACAACGAGTCCCGCTTGAGCGCCTCGGTCGGCGAGTCCAGCATGACCCGTGCCATCAGGCCGAGGAGCCGCTCGGTGCGGAATGGCTGCACGAGGTGAGTGCTCTCGAGGAACTCGCGCCCGGGTCGGCGTTGCGAGCCTGCGTACCAGTCCAGATCGGGGTGCATGAACGTGATCCGATTGTTCAGCGTGCGCGGCGGGCGGATGTCTACAGGTTCGCCGTCACTCCCTTGCGCATCACTCAGCGAATCGTCGGTCGCGTCCTCTGACTCCAGACGGTCCCCCCTTGCCATCGGCGAGAAGAACACTGACCGCTGCCGCCGTCGGCGCCCGGATCCCGCGGGCGCCGCCCCGATCGGCTCGTTGCACGGGGCGAGCGAGTCATCCGCCGCATAGAGGATAGCCCGGCCCTGCAGCGGCTCTCCGGAGTCGAAGATCAGGGGTAAGTCGTCGTAGAAGGCGGCCCAGGTGGCCAACGTCGCACCTCTGTCACGCATCGCGGCCGTGAGTGTCTCGACCCACGCCGCCTTCTGCGCATCGTCCGGCTCCAGTGACAGGCCCAGGGATTCCGCCAGGTCTGCGGCAGCGTCCAAACGATCGGGGTCTATGCGCCCAGGGTCTGCCAGCACCGCACCACAGTCGGAGGTGAGGATCTCTGCAGTGATCACCCGGGTATCGGCCTGGTTCCACGTGCATGTCTCGGTGAGCGGTCGCCATTCCTTTAGGAGTGTCGGCAGTACGACGAAGTCGGCGAGATTCCGTCCCCGCGTCCGCCTGCAAGCCAGGTCCAGTACCTCGACGCGGTCGCGCCAGGCCAGCAGGTCGAGGGAGGTGTTCGCGTCGCCGCTCCTTTCGGCGATGGTGGCGGCCACGTCCAGACACAGCTCCGCGACGCACTCGATCAGCAATCTGTTGACCGGCTGTTCGTGATCGAGGCCGACCCGAGCGAGGTTGGTCACAAACGGGGCGTTGATGTGCCCATCGAGCGGTGACTCCGCTTCTTCGCCCATCGGGAGGTAGGTGAAGATTCGGCCTTCGCGCACCGTTGGCCCGTCACCGACGGCCACACTGACGAATGCCTCGCTGTTCCACCTCAGCCATCGCTCGTCAAGTGTGCCCCTCTCGACCGACTCCTCGAGCGCCGCTCGCAGACGCCCAGGGTCCACCTGCGCTGAGAAGAGTCGGAAGGAGGTGTCGTCGAGGACTACGCGCTGCCAGGGCTGGTTGCCCTCGGCTGAGACGACCCGTCGCCTGAGGACAACCGGTTCCTCGTCACGGGATGCCCTCACTGAGAGGGACTCCAGGCGCTCGAGGAACAACATGAGCGGTGCCGGGGACGCCAACAGCCCTGAGATGCGCTCGCGAATCTCTTCTGCGGCTGTGGCGCTTGCTGCCGGCAGTCGCACGATCGTGACGTACCCCTGGGTGCGGTAGTCGGCCACGGCGGCCGGGATCTTGGTCAAGGGAGCCGTCAGCAGACTCAGAGACAGGTTTTGCTCGACCCGGGCGGCGAGTTCCTCGTCCCGGTCGAGTTCCTCGACGAGGTCGTCCATGGTTCCGAAGCGGAACGTGAACCCAGACAGACCGGGATCGTCGTGATCCCTGGCGGAGTACACCTCCGGGACCTGACAGACCTGGAAGACGCTCTTGAACCCGATGCCCTTGTTCCCGATACCGACGCCAATCTCCTTGTCGCTGTCACCAAGGGAGGCCATCCGGTTGAAGTTGTCCTCCGAGAGTGGCTGACCTCCGTTCGCCACGTACAAGACGCCGTGATCAGCCTCGGTCTCGTCGAAGTGCACCGCGATCCGACCAGTCGTCGTTCCCACAGGGTGGGCGTCGTACCCGTTCTGGACGAGTTCATGTATGAACCGACCTCGGTACTCGGTGACGGTATGGGCCACCATGCGCTTTACCCACCTGGCGAAGCCGACGTCGTCTTGAAGGACGCCTCGAACCACCTTGCTGGCGCGCCTGCGGATAGCCTCCGCTGGATCGGTCATTGACCTTGTGTACACCAGGATGCGTCCCGATCTCTCGACTTGACGAGGGTCACGAAGAAAGTGTTGCGGCACGGGCCGACCTACCGGCAGCTCAGACACGAGGCAGCCGCCCAGGCCGGCTCCGGCTGCCCAAGCGACGGAGGCCGTAGGCAAGGCGACAACGCATCGTGCGCCAACGACCGTCATCCGAACTCGCACTTCGCTGGGCGGAGCCACCTTCGTTGGGGCGGCACCGCCGCATCGGTCCGGGACCGCCCAATCCACGACATCCACCACTCGTCAACTTGCCTGCGATCCACCAACCTGCAGAGCGTTGGCCACGATGAGACCAAGATTCAAATACCGAGCGCAGAACAGAGGCCAGCCCCTGTCACACATCTGGCACTCGAGGCGTGTCACCAACTTGCAACGGGTATCTGGTCGCCTCGCGTGCCGCACGTTGAGCAAGCATGGACGACTTGCCACCCCCGTTCGGACACGATCTGACTGCCCGCCAACACGTCTGTGAGCACTGCGGTGACTCCTACACCGCGGCCAGATCCGACCAGCGCTTCTGCTCGGATCGCTGCCGCCTCCGCAACTGGCGAAGCCGCCGGCGGGTCCGCTCGGCAGAGGCAATCGAGGCCGAACACGTCAATGTGCTCCTCGCCGAAGCCGACCGATTGCAGCACCAGCTCACCGAACTCCAGCAAGCCAACGCGACGCTCCGGGAGGCACTTTCCCGTGCGCAGAAGCGCTTGGTCACCGCGATGCCGTGGCCTCGGCGACCGTACGGATCTTGGAGATGAGATGGCCCAGTGCAGCCAAGCCACAAGCACTGATTCCGTCCTGGCTCTGAGCGTGACGCAGTTCGGGTTCAGCCGGATGCCGCGAGCGCATGGCGCACCAGTTGTCGCGACGCGCGCCGGTTCGGATGCAGAACCGGAGCAACCGATAGCGGCAGACTTGGTGTGGCTCGACACGTTCACAGCACAGGACGGCGCACACGCGACCGCCCCGGTGGCACGATCAGCGGAGGTAGGCGACGAGGGATGGCGCAACTTACCGACCCGTGGACGGCATTCGACTACGCCGTTGTCGACGTCGAAGGCAACGGGCAGCGGCCACCGGATCTTGTTGAGATCTCGATTGTCGCGATCACGGCCGGCTCGATCGGCCAACCGAGGAGCTGGTTGGTACGACCGCCCAGGCCGATCACCTCGATGGCGCGACGGTTCCACAGGATCACGGACGACCAGGTCGTAGGCGCTCCCATGGTTGCCGACATCGAGCCCGAACTGCGCCAGGCGCTGAGCGGCAAGGTGTTCGTTGCCCACAACGCCAGTGTCGATCTCGGGGTGCTAGGCCGCGAATTGCCGGGCTCCCAACCTGCTCGCGTGGTGGACACACTCAAGCTCGCTCGACGGCTGCTTCCGGGTCGCGACTCGTACCAGCTCGGGCCGCTTGTCGACGCGTTGGGCCTAGCCAGGCGCCTTCCGACTGACCTGGTGCCGCATCGAGCGACCTACGACGCGCTCGTCTGCGCACGGCTCCTCTTGCATCTCGCGACGCCTCCAGGCCGCGAGCCGCTTGCACTCGCCGAGCTGCTGGATGCCGCAGTCAGGAAGGTCGCAACGAGCCATGCGGCGGATGAGGCAGCCGCGACCCTGTTCTGAGCCGCGACAACCACTACTTGTACCGGTGCCACAGTTCGTTGGCGCCCGATCTGAGGGTGGCCAGACGGTGCGCGTGGACCTTCGCGATGTCGGGGCGGTTGCGGAGGTCGGTGATGACGCTGGTGACTAGGACCAGTTCTCGGATGCGGCGGAGCGTTGGCCATGAAGGAAGAGTGGTGACATCTAGGCCGTAGGTGGTGGCCAAGGCTTCGTGGTCTTGGGTGGCGCCGAAGCGGAGGGCGCTGACGGCGGCTACCACCAGGTCGTAGGCGAGCGGGCCGATGCTGGTGCCGTCGAAGTCGCACAGGACGAAGCGGCCGGTGGGCTCTCGTAGCAGGTTGCCGATGTAGGCGTCGCCGTGGAGCAGGCCCATCTGGAGGTCAGGCATGAGGGCGCGGTAGTCGGCTTCGACGTTGGCCCACTGCTCGGTGAGCCAGGCGTGGTCGTCGGCGGTGAGGCCGTCGGCCATGGCGAGACGGCCGCGGGCGCTGCCGAAGGGATCCCAGGGTTTGAGGCTGGGCATCGGTTCGAGCTTGTGCCAGCCGAGTAGTGGAGCAGCCAGTTCGGCTCCGGTCCATGCTGGGTTGCTGCTTTCGAGGAGGTTCCAGATCGTGGCTGAGTAGTTCTCGAACAGGACGGGCTGGGTCAGACCAGGCGCGAGCCTTGAAGCGGGTGCGTCGTGGCGTTCCAGCCAGGTGGCGATTCGGGCAACGTGGTCGGCGCGTTGGCTGGCGAGGTCGCCTGCGCCGAATCTGACGACAACACCTTGGCAGGGAAGGCGGTAGACGGCGTTGTTCGTGTACTTGATGAGCTCGGCTTCGTCCGGGAGAAGGCCGGCTTCTTGGCAAATGCCCTTGAGTGCGTGTTTGAGCCGCTGGTCGAGCTCTGGGGACAGGTTGGTCATGCGGTAAGTGCCTTCGGCGCGGTTGTGCGGACGGATTCGAGCTGGTGTACCAGATCCACAGCTTCCGAGTTGTCGGTGTGCTGTGAGGCTGCGGTGCCGATCTCGGCGAGGCGGCTCATACCGCGGCCGCTGCGGAGATGCTGCGTTTCGCTGATCACGTCACGAGCGACGTCGATGCCGGCGTCCAGCTCGTTCGTACGCAGCAGGTTCGTCGACAAGATGATCCGATCGAAGGTCCGGCTCCGACGCGATCTGTCGGGCCCAGATTCGGTGATTGCTTGCTGTGCGAATGCGACCGCGCGTACGGCGTACTCGCGGGCTTGTGCATCCTCTTTCGCGAAGCCCGACAGAGAGTTGTACACCAGTGCCTGATGCCCCGTGTAGTCCCCAGGAGTGAAGTACAGCGTGGTCCATGGAGAGACTCGGCGCTTGTCCGCACGACCCATCTCGTGTTCCGCGCGAGCGAGAGCATCGACTACGTGATCGTGCTTGCCGAGCATCGCGTAGGCCAGGGCTTCGTTGGCGTGGAGTCTCGCGACCTCGGCCGGATCGCCGGCGTCCTGTGCCGCGAGCTGGCCAAGTTGAAGCATCTTCAAGGCCTCCACAGGCTGGGCTTCCTGCATGCTCACCCGACCGAGGCGGTACAGGATCGACGCGGCCAGCGATGGCTCGTCCGCGTCCTTGGCCAGCACGAGTGCGTTCATCAGGAAGCGTCGAGCCGCGGCTTGATCGCCGATGTCATGGAACGACCAACCCAGCATGCTGCTGAAGTCGGCCAGGGACACTTTGAGGTCCCGGTGTGTGCGCTGATCGGCGGTGGAGTGGATCATCCGCCGTGCATAGCCGTAGAAACCACGGGCAGCGTCGACCGCTGCTCCCCCGCCGTAGCGTTGATCGAGTTTCCGGAACTCGGCGGTCATCGACACGATTTGTTCCACGTCGGTCTCGGAAATCGCCGACGGCACAGAAGCCACACCGCTGGGTACGTCGGGCAACCACTTTCGAGCCTGCTCATTGACCGCACCGAACGCCACGCTCGCCACCGCGCCGGCGAAGTTCCTGCGATCGTCGCTGGTCAGTTCGCGCGACTCATCGCTCCCGCCACGGCCAGATGAGCTGTATGCGAGCCCCATCCGTCCACGGGGAATCTCGAATGCGTCAGCTATGCGTTCAAGGACGTCGTACGCCTTGACCTGGCGGCCGTTGAGGATCTCTGAGACTTCGCCCTGGGACTGACACGTGCGGGCACCGATCTGGGTCTGGCTCCAGCCGTGCCGCTGCAGCCAGCGGAAGATGCCTGCGACGTCACGTGACGCCAGGACAGGACGCATCTCCGGCTGATCCCACCACGACGGCTTGAGCACCGGATGCGTTGCCGTCATCGTCACTCCTTGTCCCTAGGCGGCTCTGTGAAGTTAGCCCGAGCGCATCCGGTGCGTCTATCGGCACCGCCGATAGGTCGGCTCGATGAGCACTGCCTGTAGTGGCGTCCGCCGCCAGAGGGCCATGGTGTGGATACAGAGCGTTACAACAACGATAAGGACGCCCACCATGACGACGCCACTGTTCATCGTGATCTGCCTGACTGCGGGCCTGACTGTCGCAATGATCACGGACCTGGTGCGAGACCTGTCCGGCCGCAACGAATGACGCGGCGGTGGGACAGATGACTAGCACTCTTCCAGGTACGGATCACCACGAGCGGGGCGACGCCATGCGGGCGTACGGCTACATCCGGAAGCACTTCCTCATGAACGAGAACGAGTTGGCTAACGCTCGGAAGCTCATTGTCGACGCCGCTCAGGCCCGCGGTGCGGAGCTGGTCGCGATTCACGTCGAAGAGATCGAGACATCGCCTGAGGCCTTCCACGATCTGCTCGCAGTCGTGATGCAGGAGGCGCAGCGAATGATCATCACGCCCGACCTACAGCACCTCGAGGTCGCCGGTGACCCGTCGTCCGTACGACAGCGACTTGAGTCCAACGGCATCACGATCGTGGTCGCCGACTAGGCACCTCGACCGTCAGGAACGAGTGGTGCACATGCCGGCTATGCCAGCTCTCGGATTCGTCTCCATGTCCTTCGTGCGCAATGCCGGCGAACTTCTCGCGATCCGTCGGCAGTTGAAGGCGTTCGCGACCGAGCACGGGCTACACCTCACCAAGGTGTACGTCGAAGAGCCCGGACCACCCAGCGCTGCGTTCGACCTACTCGAGTCACTGCTGGAGGCAGAAGGTCAGCCGCTCGTCGTGCCGAGCCTGCACCACCTCGCCGTACTTGGGAATCCGGCGCAGATCAGGGACCACCTCCGCCACTGCGCTCACGAAGTCCTGATCGCCACCAATCCGGCGGAGCGGACGTGCTGAGGGGACATCTCACGTTCTCCTCAAGTCCCCTGCACCTCGCGTCCGTTCCGCCGCTCCACCGGGAGCCCACCTGATCCACCTCACTGAGTCGGCTGGCGTTCCTGCCCCGAAGCTGCGTCCGCTCAGCTCCCTGAACCTGAGCGGACGCAGCGCGGCGTACCCCTCGCCTGAGGTCGAACCTGTGCCGCGGTCAGGACGTCACCTGGGCTTCTGCCGTTGCGGCGACCAGCTTGGCCGGCAGTCTGTTGCGGCCTTCGGGTGGCAGGTCGCCGCCACGAAGCACGTACTGCTCACCGTGCAGCTCATACAGTCCAACGTCACCGGCGATGAGATAGCGGTTAGGAGCAGCATCGTCCGCACCGGTACTCGGTACGAGAAAGATCAGGTACTCGGCCCCGGACTCAAGTATCTCCGACGCGTTGCCGAGCTGGCCGGCGACGCCCAGCTGCCTGAGCTCGACATCTGGACCCGCCACCTTCCCCCAGACGACGTTCGTCACTGTGAGCTTGGTGATCGTCGTTGGAATTCCAGAGATCTCGGCCGATCGCTGCTCCTCGGCGGTAGCCCTGACTATCGCGGTACTGGCCTCGCGAAGGTCGGCGAGCGTCTCAAAGGTTCGTACGTGATCGACATAGAGCCGACGCTCTGGCTCGTTAGGTGTACCTGACCCCGCTGCCCGCGACACCGAATCACCTCCATGGCCGGCCGGACCCGAATGGAAACCGAAGGTCTCCATCTACTGTGCGAGTCAATTCTTCCCCGGCTCAGACGTTGAGCCCCCGCACATCAACGTAGCGGAGGTGCGATGCGGTGGCTTTTGTGAAGGATCTCTGGACTCGGCCGGTGGAGCGGGCTGACGGGGGTCCGGCGCGGGTGCGGAATGAGCGGTGGGGGAAGGGGAAGCGGTGGTTGGCGGGGTGGGTGGATCCGGAGGGACGGGAACGGACCAAGGCCTTCGGGACGAAGGGGCCGGCTGAGCGGCATGCGAATGCTATGGAGACGGATCGGGAGCGTGGGGAGTACATCGATCCGGAGGCTGGGAAGGTTCGGTTTGGGGAGGTTGCGGGGCGGTGGTTGGCTTCGCGGGTGGTGGATCCGGCGTCGTTGATCAGGTACGAGTCGTCGCTGCGGTTGCATGTGGATCCGGTGTTTGGACGGCGGCAGTTGCGGACGATCAAGCCGTCGGAGATTGCGGCTTGGGTCGCCGATCTGGATGCGCGGTTCGGGCCGTCGACCGCGCGTACGGCGTACCTCGTGTTGCATGGAACGCTCGAGATTGCTGTCGATGACGAGGCCATCAAGAAGAACCCGGCGAAGGGTCGGGCAGTCAAGGTGCCGGCGGAGAAGAGCGGCAGGACGGTCGCCTGGAGCGACGAAGTGGTGTGCCGGATTGTTGAGGGGCACGCGCCGGAGTACAGGCCGATCTCATCCGTCGGAGCGGCGTGCGGACTGCGGCAGGGCGAGCTGTTCGGGCTCGCGGAAGAGGACATCGACTTCGACGAGATGGTTATTCATGTGCGCCGGCAGGTGAAGAAGCTTGGGCCGGAGTTCGTGTTCGCGTTGCCGAAGAACGACACCGAGCGGACGGTACCGATGTCTGATGGGACAGCCTTGATCCTCAAAGAGCACATCGAGGCTCACACGCCACGCCCGTACACGCTGCCTTGGGAGAAGACGGACGGGGAGCCGCGGACCGTCAAGCTCATGTTCCGGTGGACGGATGACAAGCACATCCGGGCTCGGACGTACGACGAGTTGGTGTGGAAGCCGGCGCTGTTCTACGCGGGTGTGATCGCGGAGCCGAAGACGGATCGGCGCGGGCGGCGGCAGTACGTGTCCTGTCGGGAGAACGGGATGCACGCGTTGCGGCACTACTTCGCGAGTATCACCCTCGCGGATGGGGTCAACATCAAGGAGTTGGCTGAGTACCTAGGTCACAGCAATCCGGGGTTCACGCTGAGGCTCTACACCCACATGCTGCCGTCGTCGCACGAGCGGGCGCGGAAGGCTGTGGACTCCAGACTCTCTCGTCTCTTCTCTCTGAAATCTCACGGAGCAGCCACGGAGCAGGCCGCCGTACGCTCCCCCACCACCTCTTGGGAGCCGGACGGCGGCCTGCACCTGGAAGACCCTGGAATCGGGTTCTGACCTGCGGAAACGCCTACCTGATGCGCATGCCTGAGATGGCTCGGGCGATCACCAAACGCTGGATCTCGGAGGTGCCTTCGAAGATGGTGTAGATCTTGGCGTCTCGGTGCATGCGTTCTACTGGGTATTCGCGGGTGTAGCCGTTGCCGCCGAGGATTTGGATGGCTTGTTCGGTGACGTGGACGGCTACTTCGCCGGCTTTGAGTTTGGCCATGGAGCCTTCGCCGTGGCGGTAGTCGGGGGTTTCGCCGCGCATGAGGGCGGCGGACATGTTGGCGGCGCGCCAGACCAGGAGGCGGGCGGCGTCGATTTCCAGGGCCATGTCGGCGAGTTTGAAGGCGATGCCCTGGTTGTCGACGATAGGGCGGCCGAACTGTTCGCGAGTCTTGGCGTAGTCGAGGGCGACCTCGTATGCGGCGCGGGCGATGCCGACGGCTTGGGCGCCGACGATGTGGCGGGTGATTTCGAACGTGGCCATCGAGGCGTTGCGGCCGGCCGCGGCGGAGGAGGAGCCTGAGCCGGCGGCGGCGCGGGCCTCGTGGGCTCGGGCGATGCGGGCGTCCAACTTCTCCTTGCCGCCGAGGACGTTGGCGGCGGGGATGCGGACGTTGTCGAAGAAGACGTCCGCGGTGTGGGAGGCGCGCAGGCCGTGCTTCCGCAATTTCGTGCCCTGTTCCAGGCCGCGGACCTCGGACTTGGGTACGACGAACGCGGCCTGGCCCTTGGTGCCCAGTGACGGGTCGACGGTGGCGACGACGACGTGGATGTCGGCGATGCCGCCGTTCGTGGCCCACGCCTTCTGCCCGTTGATGACCCACTCGTTGGAACGCTCGTCGAAGACGGCCCGCGTACGGATCGCGGACACGTCCGACCCTGCTCCCGGCTCCGAGGAGCAGAACGCGGCCACGCGTACGTCGTCGGGCGTCCCGTAGCAGCGGCCCATCCACTGGCTCCACTGCTCCGGCGTGCCGTTGGAGAAGATCGCGGACGAGGCCAGGCCGGTGCCCTTCAGCGACATCGCGATCCCGGCGTCGCCCCAGAACAGCTCCTCGTGGACGAGCGGCATCAGCAGGCCGCTCGGGTCGACGAAGAGGTTGACGTTCGTGTCCAGGCCGTAGATGCCGACCTTGGCGGCCTCCTGGATGATCGGCCACGGCGTTTCCTCGCGCTCGTCCCACTCGGCCGCGGCGGGCCGGATGACCTCGGCGGCGAACGTGTGGGCCCAGTCGCGGATCTCGCGCTGCTCGTCGTTGATCGCCAGCGAGAACGTGTTCCACTCGGGCTTGGAGCGCTCGGCGCCGAGCTCGCCGGCCAGCGCCATCACGTCTGCGGACACCACAGGGTCGCTCATCAACCATCCTCACGAATCCGGGAAGTTACCGACGAGTGTAACTGTCGTTTGCACCAACGGGTACCACTGTGGCTAAGATCGACGTATGAGCTCCGCGCTGCTCGCGATCGGACGCCGCCGGACCACGGCGGAGCGTCGTCGCGACCGGGAGCGGGACATCATCCGCGCCACCCGCGAGCTGTTCGACGAGCGCGGCACGATCGACGCTCAGATCGACGATATCGCCAAGCGGGTCGGGATCAACAAGGCCCTCATCTACCGGCACTTCGCCGGCAAGGAAGAGCTGTTCGCGCTCACCCTGGTCGACTACCTCCAAGAGCTCGACGCCCTGCTGCAGCAGAACGACAGCCCGCGGAGAGCGCCGCTCAACCGGCTCAAGGCGCTCAGCGAGACGTTCGTCGACTTCTGCCTGGATTACCCGGCGTTCACCGACTGCGCGATGAGCCTGCTGCGGCGGACCGGCGAGGAGCTGTTCGGCGAGATCACCGAGCCGGTGATGATCAAGCTCGGTACGGCGATGGCGGCCGCGCTGGACCGGATCGCCAAGGTTCTCCAGGCCGGCCAGCGCGCCGGGGTCTTCGACGAGGTCGACACCGCCTACCTGGCGAACCACCTCTACACCCAGACGCTCGGATCGTTGCACATGGCAAGAGTCGGGCTGATCGTGTCGGGCAGCCAACCGGGGCATCCGGTGGTGCATCATGCCGATGTCGGCACCGTCCGGTCGACGGCGATCACCGCCACGCTCGCCACCGCGGTCGGCCGCAAGGCCCTGAATCAGAAGACAGCAGCCAAGAAACCCACCACCCGCTCCGCCAGAGCAGGAGAGACATCGTGACCGAGACCCGCAAGGTGGCTGTCGTCGCCGGCAACCGGATTCCCTTCGCCCGGCAGGACAAGACCTACCGGCACGCCTCCAACTCCGACATGCTCACCGCCGCGCTGAACGGTCTCGTCGACCGCGCCGGCCTGGGCGGCCAGGAGGTCGGTGAGGTCGTCGCCGGTGCGGTCCTCAAGCACGCCCGCGACTGGAACATGGTGCGCGAGGTGGTCCTCGGGTCCAAGCTCGCCGCGACCACCCCGGCGTACGACATCCAGCAGGCCTGCGGCACCGGGCTGGAGGCGGCGATCCTGGTCGGCAACAAGATCGCGCTCGGCCAGATCGAGGCCGGGATCGCGGGCGGTGTCGACACCGCGTCCGACGCGCCGGTCGCGGTCAACGACCGGCTGCGCAACATCCTGCTCGACCTGAACCGCGCGAAGACGTATCCGGACCGTCTGAAGGTGCTGGCCCGGGTCCGTCCGAAGGACGTCGTACCGGAGATCCCCCGCAACGCCGAGCCGCGGACCCGCAAGTCGATGGGCGAGCACGCGGCGCTGACCGCGCTGGAGTGGGGCATCAGCCGCGAGGCGCAGGACGAGCTGGCCTACCGCTCGCATGTGAATCTCGCGAAGTCGTACGACCGTGGCTTCCAGGACGACCTGATCACGCCGTACCTGGGCCTCGAGAAGGACCAGAATCTGCGGCCCGACACCACGCTGGAGAAGTTGGCCAAGCTGAAGCCCGTCTTCGGCAAGGGCGAGACCGCGACGATGACGGCCGGCAACTCGACGCCGCTCACCGACGGCGCCTCGACGGTTCTGTTGAGCACCGACGAGTGGGCGGAGCAGCACGGGCTGCGTCCACTCGCGTACCTGACCCACTCCCAGACCGCCGCGGTCGACTACGTGAAGGGTGCCGAGGGCCTGCTGATGGCCCCCGCGTACGCCGTGCCGCGGATGCTGGCCAGAGCGGGACTGAGCCTCCAGGACTTCGACTACTACGAGATCCACGAGGCGTTCGCGTCGCAGGTGTTGTCCACCCTGAAGGCGTGGGAGGATCCGATCTTCTGCAAGGAGCGGCTCGGCCTGGACGCGCCGCTCGGGGAGATCGACCGGGACAAGCTGAACGTGAACGGCAGCTCGCTCGCCGCGGGCCACCCGTTCGCGGCGACCGGCGGGCGGATCGTCGCCGCGCTGGCCAAGCAACTGGACGAGAACGGTGGCGGCCGCGGGTTGATCTCGATCTGCGCCGCGGGCGGCCAGGGTGTCGTCGCCATCCTCGAGAAGTAGGAGCTGAGATGACGGATCGCTACCAGACCTTCACCCGGACGCCGCTCGGCAAGACGCTGGTGAAGAACCTGGGTCTGCCCGACCCGCTGCCGCTGCCCCGCTGGACCGAGGGCGCATCGGTGATCGACGGGCCGGTCGTCTTCGGCGCGATCGGCGAGACCGACGCCGGCAAGGCGGTCCAGGCGCTGCTGCGCGACATCGGCGCCGCGTTCAGTACGGCGACCGAGGGCGTCGCGTCGAGCGAGATCCGGCCGAAGGCGCTCGTCTTCGACGCGACCGGAGCGGGCTCGACCGCGGACCTGACCAGCCTGCAGCGCTTCTTCTCCCCGCTCGTCCGCCAGCTGGCCGCGGCCGGCCGGGTCATCGTCGTCGGCCGTACGCCGGAGCTCGCGAGCTCCCCCGAGCAGCAGGTCGCGCAGCGTGCTCTCGAAGGCTTCACGCGGAGCCTGGCCAAGGAGGTCAAGCGCGGTGCCACCGTCAACCTCGTGTACGTCGCCCCGGACGCGCACGAGCAGCTCGACTCGACGCTTCGCTTCTTCCTCTCCCCCAAGTCGGCGTACGTCGACGGCCAGGTCGCGCGGATCGGCACCGGTCCCCTGGTCAGCAACGACCCGACACGGCCCCTGAGCGGCCGGGTCGCCCTCGTCACCGGCGCGGCCCGGGGCATCGGCGCGAGTATCGCCGGCACCCTGGCCCGCGACGGCGCGACCGTGATCGGCGTCGACGTACCGCAGAACGCGGACCCGCTGCGCAAGGTGATCTCCCGGATCGGCGGCACCGAGCTGCTCCTCGACGTCACCGCGGTCGACGCGGCGCAGCGGATCGCGGCGCACGCGCAGGAGCAGCACGGCGGTCTCGACATCGTCGTCCACAACGCGGGCATCACCCGGGACCGCCGGCTCGTCAACATGCGCACCGATGCCTGGGACGCCGTACTCGACGTGAACCTCCGCGCGCCGGAGCGGATCACCAAGCATCTGGTGGATTCCGGGGCGCTGCGCGACGGCGGCTCGATCATCGGGGTGTCGTCGATGGCCGGGATCGCCGGCAACAACGGCCAGACGAACTACGCGACCTCGAAGGCCGGCGTGATCGGGCTGGTGCAGGCGCTGGCGCCGGTGCTCGCGGAGCGGCAGATTCGGATCAACGCGGTCGCGCCCGGATTCATCGAGACCGAGATGACCGCGAAGATCCCGTTCGCGATCCGCGAGGTCGGGCGGCGGATCAACTCGCTGCAGCAGGGCGGCCTGCCGATCGACGTGGCCGAGACGATCGCCTGGTTCGCGGATCCGGCCTCGGCCGGCGTGACCGGCAACGTCGTCCGGGTCTGCGGCCAGAGCATGCTGGGCGCCTGACATGCCGACCCGACGGTACGACGACTCCCCCGGCCTCGGCTCGCTGTACGCGCGGACCGTCAAGGCCACCCTGCGGCGCGCCGACTACGAGCCGGACGAGGACGGGCTGACGCTCGAGCTGCCCCGGTCCGCGATCGACCAGGACCATCTCCAGGCCTACCGGGAGGTCACCGGCTTCCAGGCGGGGCCCGCGCTGCCCCCGACGTACCCGCACGTGCTCGCGTTCCCGCTGCACCTGGACCTGATGTCCGACCCCTCGTTCCCGTACAAGCCGATGGGGATCGTGCACCTTTCCAACACGATCACGCAGAAGCGGCCGATCGCGCTGCACGCCGAACCGGCGATCCGCGTGCACAGTACGCCGGAGCGGCCGCACCCCAAAGGCATCGTCTTCGACGTGATCAGCGAGGTCTTCGTCGGCAACGAGCTGGTGTGGAGCGATCTCACCACGCTGCTCAGCCGCTCGTCCGGGACGCCCGACGCGCACGCCGACCTGCTGCCCGACCCGGTGCTGAGCCCGACCGCGTGGTGGGACCTGCGCGGCAACCTCGGCCGCCGGTACGCCTCGGCGTCCGGCGACCGGAACCCCATCCACCTGTTCAAGCTGACCGCTCAGGCGTTCGGGTTCCCACGCCAGATCGCCCATGGCATGTGGGCCAAGGCCGCCGCGCTGGCGTCGATCCAGCGGGCCGGCGAGCTGCCGGACGCCTTCACGGTCCGCGTGGACTTCCGTAAGCCGTTGCTGCTCCCGTCCCGCGTCGGGTTCGGCCACCAGCAGACCGGCAAGACGATCGACTTCGCGCTCTACGACGAGTCGCACGACGTGACCCACCTGATCGGCCAGCTGCAGGAGAGCTGATCTCCAGGCCATCACCATCGCGCCCTCGCGGCGCGGGCACGCTCACGCCGGCTCCGAACGATCGATTGCGAGGGCCTGGGGATCGGCTTGTGCCCTGACCCGGTCGAGAACCTCGCCGATCGGGGCAGGATCCCAACGGTTGCCGTCGCGCTCCCGGACTGCCAGCGCACCGGCCGCGGCCTCGCGGGCGCCGATGACCGCGGCGTACGGCGCCAGCCGGTTCTCGCGGATGCGGGCGCCCAGACTGCCCTCGTCGGCGTGCGCGACCTCCACCCGCAAGCCCCGGTCCGACGCGCGCCGCGCGACCTCGACGGCGAGCTTCTCCTCGTCGTCGGAGATCGGCAGGACGACGAGCTGGACCGGCGCCAGCCACGCCGGGAACGCGCCGCCGTGCACCTCGATCAGCTGCGCCATCGCGCGCTCGATGCTGCCCACGATCGCCCGGTGCACCATCACCGGCCGGTGCTTGTTGCCGTCGGCACCGATGTACTCGAGGCCGAATGCGGCCGGCTGGTGGAAGTCGATCTGCACGGTCGACAGGCTGAACTCCCGGCCGGCCGAATCCTCCATCTGGATGTCGATCTTCGGCCCGTAGAACGCCGCGTCCCCCGGCGCGTCCTCGAACGGGACGCCCGCGTTCTTCAGCACCTCGCGCAGGATCTCGGCAGCCTCGGCCCAGCTGTCCGCGTCACCGACGTACTTGCTCGACGGGCTGTTGAACTCCGCATCGACAGCCGGCAGCGCGAGCACGTAGCGCGAGGCGCTGATGCCCATGTCCGCGTACGCCTGATTGATCAGGTCCAGCGCCGAGGCGGCCTCGGAGGCGACCTGGTCGAGCCGGCAGAAGATGTGCGCGTCGTTCAGCTGCATCGCGCGGACCCGGCTGAGGCCGCCGATCGCGCCCGACAGCTCGGCGCGGTACTGGCCGCCCAGTTCGGACATCCGCAGTGGCAGTTCGCGGTACGAGTGCGAGCGGGAGCGGAACATCAGGGCGTGGTGCGGGCAGATGCTCGGCCGCAGGACGAGTTCCTCACCGCCCATCTCCATCGGCGGGTACATGTCGTCGTGGTACTTCGCCCAGTGCCCGGAGATCTCGTACAGCTCCTTCTTGGCGAGCACCGGCGAGTACACCTGCTGATAGCCGGCTCTTCGCTCGACCTCGGCGATATAGCTCTCCAGCGCGCGGCGTACCGCGGCGCCCGCGGGCAACCAGTAGGGCAGACCCGCACCGATCAGCGGGTCGGAGTCGAACAGGCCCAGTTCGCGGCCGATCTTACGGTGGTCGTACATGGTGGTCTCCTCGTCTGAGAAGGGGCGAGGGACCACGGGAACGACGAAGCCCCGGGGCACTCGCCCCGGGGCTTCGGTCGACAGTCAGGTGTCAGCGCGCCGGGACAAACTCCGGCGTCGTCGTCACTGCTGCGCGCTTGAACACGTTTCTACGTTAGCAGATCGGAGTCGAGACCGACGGGACGAATGAGTCCCTCCTGCGCGACCGAGGCGACGAGGTTGCCGTGCTCGGTGTACAGCCGGCCGGTGGCGAACCCTCGAGCTCCGGATGCCGACGGCGAGGACTGGTCGTACAGAAGCCACTCGTCGGCGCGGAACGGGCGGTGGAACCAGAGCGCGTGGTCGAGCGAAGCGGGCTGGACGCGGCGGTCGCCGATCACGATGCCGTGCGGGAGCAGACTCGCGCCGAGCAGCGTCAGGTCGCTGGCGTAGGCCAGCACGCAGGCGTGCAGCGCCGGGTCGTCGGGAAGCTTGCCGGCGGCACGGATCCAGAACTGGCGGCCGGTGACACCGGCCAGCCGTACGTCGAGCGCCGCCCACTCACGATCCCAGTCGGCGGCCGGCCGGCCCGACTGCGCTTCCAGGACCGTCGCCAGCCGCGGCGCCTCCTCCGGCAGTACGGCGTCGTCGGGCATCGGGTCCTGGTGGTCCAGGCCGGGCTCCGGCCGCTGGAACGACGCGGACATGTAGAAGATCGGCTTCCCGTGCTGCGACGCCACCACCCGGCGGCTGCTGAACGAGCCGCCGTCGCGCGTCGGCTCCGCTCGGTACACGATCGGTACCGACGTGTCACCGGCGCGCAGGAAGTACCCGTGCAGCGAGTGCACGACGCGCTCGGGGTCGACGGACCGCGCGGCCGCCGCGAGCGCCTGGCCGAGCACCTGTCCGCCGAACACCCGCTGCATCGAGGTCTGCGGCTGACGACCACGGAACAGGTCGACGTCGATCTTCTCCAGGTCGAGCAGCTCGACCAGATCCTCCAACGACTCAGGCATGCCTCATCCTGACAGGCGCGAGCGCTGAAAACCGCCGTCCCCGCTGTGACTTATTCGTTGTCGTCGCGGTTCAGCTCGGCGAGGAACTGCTCGACCTCGGCGCCGAGCTCGTCGGCGGACGGGGTGGAGTCGGCGAGCAGGCTCTTGCGGCTGAGTGAGCCCTCGGCCGCGTCGTACTGCGTCTCGAGCGCCTTGACGACCGCGCTGGCGTCCTCGGAGGCCTCGACCTGCTCGTCGACCAGCCGGCCGGTGACGGCGGCCTCGTCGAGCAGGGCCTTGCTAGGGAGCAGCAGGCCGGTCGCGGCGGAGATCGCGTGCACGAGCGCCAGCGCTGCCCCCGGGAAGCGATTCTCGGCCAGGTAGTGCGGCACGTGGACGGCGAAGCCCATCGCGTCCTTGCCGGCCTCGCCCAGGCGGACCTGCAGCATCGTCCCGGCGCTCGCGGGCAGCCGCATCTCGCCGTCCCAGATGTTCGACCGGGTGACCAGCTCGGGCCGCGTCGCGTGCGCGGTCAGACCGAGCGGCCGGGTGTGCGGCACACCCATCGGAATGCCGTGTACGCCGATCGTGAGCGTCACGTTGAACAGCTCGATGAGCTGGCGCATCGCCCCGGCGAACCGGTCCCAGTGGTTGTCCGGCTCGGCACCCTCGAGCAGCAGGAAGTCGACCCCCGCGTCGTCGGTCACCAGATGCAGGCTCAGGTGCGGCGGGTCGTAGTCGGTGAACCGGTCCTCGGCGAACGTCACCTCGGGCCGCCGGGCTCGGTAGTCGTGCAGCAGGTCGACGTCGAACCGCGCGAGCAACCGGTGGTCCAGCACCTCGAGCAGGTGGTCCGCGGTCACGCGGCCGGCCTGGCCGGCGTCCATGAACCCGTCCAGCGAGTGCACCAGCACCTTCGGCGTCGCCGCCGGGCCGGTCGCCACCGACTCGTCGACGATCTCGTAGAGGTCGTCCGGTCGCAGCATCGTCGTCTCCTTCGTCATGGCCGAGAGGTAGTTCTACCTTGACCAACGCCACGACGTCGCGCGGTAATTCCGGCCGCCGGAAAGATTCAGGATGTTCCAAGACTCGGCGGTCGGCGAGACAGCTGCGGAAAGCGCTTGCTAAGTTGTCGTCGTGAGCCGCGAACCAGATTCCGCCCTGACCGTCATGCTGGCGATGAACGACGCCAGCCGGGACCGCGTCCTCGTACCGCGGGTCCGGCAGCGCCTCGACGCGATCGCCACCGTGCTGCCGGTCGGCCCCGGGACCAGCTTTCTCGCCGACCCCGCCGTCCGGGCGGCGCTCCCGGACGTCGACGTGCTGCTCACCGGCTGGGGCTGCCCGCGGATCGGTCCGGAGGTGCTCGACGCGGCGCCGAAGCTGCAGGCGATCCTGCACGCGGCCGGCTCCGTCAAGGCGATCGTCGACCCGTCCGCGTTCGACCGCGGCATCCAGGTCTCGTCGGCGGCCACCGCGAACGCGCAGCCGGTCGCCGAGTTCACGGTCGCCGCGATCGTGCTGGCCGGGAAGCGGGCGTTCCGGCTCGCGGCGCAGTACCGGCTGGAGCGGCGCAAGGCGGACCCGCACGGGATGCCGGGCAGCTACGGGACGACGGTCGGCCTGCTCGGGGCGTCCCGGATCGCGAAGATGGTCGCGGAGCGGTTGCGCGGGTTCGACCTCGAGGTGCTGATCAGCGACCCGTACCTGACCGCGGACGAGGCCGCGGCGCTGGGCGCGGAGCTGGTCGACAACGACACGCTCTTCCGGCGTAGCGACATCCTCAGCGTGCACGCTCCGCTGCTCCCGGAGACCGTCGGCCTGGTGGACGCGCGCCTGCTCGGGTTGCTCAAGGACGGCTCCTCGCTGATCAACACCGCCCGCGGCAAGATCATCGACTCCGAGGCGCTGATCCGCGAGTGCGCGACCGGCCGGATCGACGCGATCCTCGACGTCACCGACCCCGAGCCGCTGCCGCCGGGCTCGCCGTTGCTCGACCTCCCGAACGTCTTCGTCACCCCGCACGTCGCCGGTGCCGTCGGCAACGAGATCGCCCGGCTCGGCGAGCTCGCCGTCGGCGAACTCGAACGCCTCGCGACCGGCCGGCCGCTCGAACACTCCATCAGCCCCACCGAGCTCGGGAGACTCGCATGAGCCGCCTCATCCTGCCCGACACCGACCGCGAGCTCTCGCGCCAGACAGGGTGGGTGCGGGCGCACTGGGAGGCGCTGGCCGACCATCTGCTCGACTCGCTCGTGCCGTACTTCTCCCCCGGCGCCTCTCTGGTCGAGCTGCCCGGCCGGCCGAGCCGGTCAGGTACGGCGTCGGACGCGCTGGAAGGTTTCGCGCGGTCGTTCATGCTCGCCGCGTTCCGGATCGCCGGCGTCCAGGGCAAGGGCTGCGAGCAGCTGATCGAGCGCTACGCGCGCGGCGTAGCGAACGGCGCGAACCCGGACCACCCGGAGGCGTGGCTGCGGCTGACCCCGAGGTCGCAGCAGATGGTCGAGGCCGCGGCGATCGCGGTGTCGCTGCACGAAACCCGCGAGTGGATCTGGGACCGGCTCGACACCCGCGCGCAGGAACACGTGGCGGAGTGGCTCGGCGGGTTCAACAACTCGACGACACACGACAACAACTGGCGGCTGTTCCAGGTCGTCAGTGAGCAGTTCCTCGCGTCCGTCGGAGCGCCCTTCGAGCAGAGCGACATCGACGCGGGCCTCGACCGGATCGAGGACTGGTACGTCGGCAACGGCTGGTACTCCGACGGCGACGGACAGAACTACGACAATTACATCGGCTGGGCGATGCACCTGTACCCGGGCCTGTGGGCGCGGATGGCCGCCGCCACGCCGGGAGCGCAGTACGAGGACCGGCTGAAGCTCTACAAGGAGCGGATCAAGCTCTTCCTGGACGACGCCGTCCACCTGGTCGGCAACGACGGCGCCCCGATCTACCAGGGCCGGTCGCTGACGTACCGGATGGCGGCCGCGGCGCCGTACTGGATGGGCGCGCTGCTCGACTCGACGCCGTTGACGCCGGGCGAGACGCGGCGGCTGTGCTCCGGGATCGCGCGGCACTTCGTGCAGCACGGTGTGCCGGACGAGCGCGGAGTCCTGACGCTGGGGTGGTACGACACGTTCCTGCCGACCACGCAGCAGTACTCCGGACCTGGCTCGCCGTACTGGGCCTCGAAGGGGTTCGTCGGGCTGATCCTGCCGCCGGAGCACCCGGTCTGGTCGGACCCGGAGGACTCCGTCCCGCTCGACGACGCGGATCAGCTGAAGGCGATGCCGGAGCCGGGCTGGATCCTGCACGGGAGCCGTCACGACCAGGTGGTGCAACTGGTCAACCACGGCGCCGACCACGCGCCGGCGGCGGAGCCGGACGGCGTGGAGCCGGCGGGTGACCCGCACTACAACCGGCTGGCGTACGCGAACCACGCAGGGCCGGACCTGTCCGATCACGAGCCGCACGTCGACAACCTGATCTCGCTGGTCTCACCCGACGGGACGGCCAGCGGTCGCGGGCGGATCCGGCGGCTCGGCGTCGACGGGCGGACGGCGTCGTCATGGCACAACGCCTGGCTCGGCTCCGAGGGACCGTGGGCGATCGAGATCACGTCCGTGGTACGCAGCGGCTGGGAGGTCCGGTGTGCGCTGGTCGAGGGTCCGGCTGGGGCGCTCGTGCGCAGCGGCGGCTTCGCGGTCGCCGGCGAGTCTTTGCCGGTGGCAACGGTCAGCGACGTGGCCGCGGCGGCGCGGAACGCCGACGGCCTGGTGTCCGCGGTGGTCGGCCTGCACGGGTACGACGAGGCGGGCGTGCACCGCGGGCTCGGGGTGAACCCGTTCGGGGCGCACTCGGCGACGCCGTACCTGACCGCACCGCATCGCGGCGAGCCGCTGGTGCTGGTAAACGCCGTGCTGCTGACCCGGGACGCGTTGCGGCCGGAGGCGCTTGCCGAGGGCATCGATGTCGGCGTCGACGGGACGACGGTGCGGATCGGCCTGCCCGGCGGTGTCGTGGAGGTCGTCGAGCTCGGACGGAATCGCGCCGGTTAGGTCAGGCTCGCCAAGCGTGTGTATTCGCCGGATGGCCGTTAGATTGACGGCATGAGCACGTACGAGAAACTCCTGCAGGAACAGATCCGGAACGAATTCACCGCCTCGCAGCAGTACGTGGCGGTCGCTGTCTGGTACGACGAGCAGGATCTGCCCCGGCTGGCCGCGCACTTCTACAAGCAGTCGCTGGAAGAGCGCAATCACGCGATGATGATGGTCCAGTACCTGCTGGACAAGGACGTCCGGCCGCAGATCCCGTCCGTCGGCGAGGTCGAGTCCGAGTTCAAGGACGCGCTCGCGCCGCTCGAGCTCGCGCTGGCGCAGGAGATCACCGTCACCAAGCAGATCGAGACGCTGGCGCGGACGGCGCGTGACGAGAGCGACTACATCGGTGAGCAGTTCATGCAGTGGTTCCTCAAGGAGCAGGTCGAGGAGGTGTCCACGATGAAGACGCTGGTGAACGTCGCCAAGCGGGCCGGCGACAACCTCTTCCACCTCGAGGACTTCCTGGCCCGCGAGGCCGTCGGCGACGCCGCCGCGGACCCGACCGCCCCGGCCACCGCCGGCGGCGCCGTCTGAGCTACCAGCTCCCGCCGCCTCCGCCGCCGCCACCGCCGCCGGACGAGCCGCCGCTGAAGCCGGACGAGCTTCCGCCGCCACCGCCCGAGCTCGATGGCGTCGGCGGCGGGTCGAAGCTGCTGGCGACGGAAGCGCCGACGGCCCCGGCCGTCCAGCCCGACGTGTAGTAGGACGGGCCGGAGTACCAGTACGGGTCCGCCGGGATCCGGCCCGCGGCGACCAGCTGCTCGCACACCTTCTGCCAGCGGTCGGCCAGGCCGAACGCGATCGCCCAGGGCAGGTACCTCGAGAAGATGTCCTCCCCCTCCTCGAAGCGCAGCTGGTCCGCCTCGGCGGTGGCCAGATACTTCCGGAAGCCGATCAGCTGGTCGGTCACCGCCCGGCCGGCCGGGTTCCGTTGCCCGCGGCCCCGGATCGCAATCCAGATGCCGATGGCAACGATCACCGCGAGCACCGGGACCGCCACCACGACGGCCCGGCCGAAACCGCCGGTCGCGGCGCTGGCGATGGTCCCGAAGATCCCGCCGCCGACGACCCAGATGCCGATCATCGCCATACACGCGCAGCCGAAGCCGTTCTTGAACGCCGAGCCGCCGCCGGCCCGCGGCATCCGCAGGTACCACTCGCGGGCCTTCACCTGGTCGCGGAGTGCCTTGATCATGGCGTTGTGCGCGTTCCGCATGGTGTTGTCGCCCACCGCGCCGCGGCGCAGCTGCACCTCCGTGCCGGGTTGCAGGCCCGGGAACAGGCCCAGCATCAGCGCCTGCTCGTGCGGAGCGGTCGCGGCCGCCGGGTTCAGCAGCACCGCCTTCTGCGAGTCGCCGTCGTTGTCGATCCGGACACCGCCGCGGACCGCCATGTCGATCAGCGTCGCGGCCGTCTCGGTGGTCGTCGCCTTCGCGTCGATCAGCAGGCCGCCCTCGGCGACCGGGATCCTCGGCGGCGCGAAGGCGACCGGGATCTGGTCCTCGCTCAGGTCGTCCTTGACCGGCTGCGCGGCGAGACCGTCGGGCGGGAACGTGCCCGGCGGCATCCCGGCGTACCGCTGGTCCTTGTTGCCGAGCTTGGCGTAGAGCGCGGCGAGCACGATCGCGGCCGCGGTCACGATGCCGGAGCCGACCAGCGACAGCCAGGACACCCCGTTGCGCTCGAGCCAGCTCGGCGGGTCGACCACGATCGGGGTGTCGTTCTGGACCGCGCCGGCGGGGATTCCGGCGACGATCGTCACTCCCTCGCCGCGGGCGAGCTTGCTCGCGCCGAAGACGCCCTGCTCGTCGCTGACCGTGCTCGTGCACTCCTCGGTCGAGCCGAACTGGCCCTGGAAGCACGACGTCTTCTGCACGCCGCCCGGAACGGTCACCTTGATGTCGACCTGGTTGATGTCGGCGCTCCAGGCCGTGCCGGTCGCGTCCCAGTACAGCTCGCTGTGGTCGTCGAAGTGCCGCAGCGCGCCGCGCACGTCGTGCTTGATCACATAGGTCGCCTGCGTGCCGGGAATCGTCTTGTCCGCGGATCCGATCCTGAGCTGCAGCTCCTGGTAGCGGCCATGGTTGCCGGTATAGGTGTCCTCGGTGAACTCGGACGGGGCACCGCTGGGTGACGACACCTTGATGTTCGAGACCCGGTACTCCTGGTCCTTCGACTTGTCGTCCTTGTACGGCTCGCGGATCACCAGGTCGCGGTAGATGCCGTGCCGGCCGCTGTCCGCGAAGCGGTAGTCGATCGTCTCGGTGACGTGCAGCACGCCGTCCGTGGACACCTGGTAGTCGATCGCGAAGTTCTCGATCTCGTCCCCGGCCTCCGCCGGGCCGGCGCTCGCCGGTACCGCGAAGCCGGCCAGTGCCAGGACCGCGAACAACAGGCCGACGACTACCCCGAGTGCCCTACGCATGCCCGTGACCCTACCGAGGAGCGGGGTCCGGGTGGCGGAGGCGGTCACGAATCCGGGACCTGATGGGCCTTGTGCGAAGTGACGGTTAGCGGAATCGTGGGTGGACCAGGAGGAACGTCATGGCTGACAAGACGAACACTTCCCAAGGCACCGGAGCCGCGCCCGCTGTGGACAGCCCGGCCGCCATCCGCAACGTGGTCCTGGTCGGCCCGTCGGGCGCCGGCAAGACCACCCTTGTCGAGGCCCTGCTGGTGGCCTCCGGAGTCCTGAACAGACCCGGCACCGTCCTGGACGGAACCACGGTGTGCGACTTCGACGACGCCGAGATCCGGCAGCAGCGCTCGGTGGGCCTGTCGCTGGCCTCGCTCCCGCACGCCGGTGTCAACGGCACGGTGAAGGTGAACCTGATCGACACGCCCGGGTACGCCGATTTCGTCGGCGAGCTGCGGGCCGGTCTGCGCGCCGCGGACTGTGCGCTGTTCGTGATCTCGGCGAGCGAGGGCGTCGACGAGCCGACCCGGACGGTCTGGCAGGAGTGCGACGAGGTCGGGATGCCGCGCGCCGTCGTGATCACCAAGCTCGACCACGCCCGGGCGAACTACCAGAACGCGCTCGGCACCGCCCAGGCCGCGTTCGGCGACAAGGTGCTGCCGCTGTACCTGCCCGCTGGTGACGGGCTGATCGGGCTGCTCTCCCAGACCTACTACGAGTACGCCGGCGGCAAGCGGTCGACCTCCGCGCCGGACCCGTCGTACGGCGACCAGATCGAGGAACTGCGCGGCTCGCTGATCGAGGGCATCATCGAGGAGTCCGAGGACGAGTCGCTGATGGACCGCTACCTCGGCGGCGAGGAGATCGACCAGAAGATCCTGGTCGAGGACCTCGAGCACGCGGTCGCGCGCGGCTCGTTCTTCCCGGTCGTCCCGGTCTGCAGCGCGTCCGGCGTCGGCACGCTGGAGCTGCTCGAGGTGATCACCAGCGGCTTCCCGTCGCCGCCCGAACACACGATCCCGGAGGTCTTCACGCCGCACGGCGTCGCCCGCCAAGGCGTCACCTGCGACCCCGCCGGTCCGCTGCTGGCCGAGGTGGTGAAGACGACGTCGGACCCGTACGTCGGGAGGGTCAGCCTGGTGCGGGTGTTCTCCGGCACCATCAGGCCCGACGCGACGGTTCACGTGTCGGGCCATTTCACGTCGTTCTTCGGCGCCCAGAACGGCCAGGAGGGCGCCCAGAAGGGTGCACAGAGCGGCGCGTCGCACGGGCACGAGGACCACGACGAGGACGAGCGGATCGGCACGCTGTCGTTCCCGCTCGGCAAGAACCAGCGGCCCGCGGGCGCGGTGGTCGCCGGGGACATGTGCGCGGTCGGCCGGCTGACCAGGGCGGAGACCGGTGACACGCTCTCCGACAAGGCGGATCCGCTGCTGCTCAAGCCGTGGACGATGCCGGAGCCGCTGTTGCCGATCGCCGTCCAGGCGCACGCGAAGACCGACGAGGACAAGCTCGGGGTCGGGTTGCAGCGGCTGGCCGCCGAGGACCCGACGCTGCGGATCGAGCAGAACCCGGAGACCCACCAGATCGTGCTGTGGTGCATGGGCGAGGCTCATGCCGACGTCGTCCTGGACGCCCTGGCGAACCGGTACGGCGTCACGGTGGACACCGTTGAGCTGCGCGTCCCGCTCCGGGAGACGTTCGGCGGGCCGGCGAAGGGGCACGGCCGGCACGTGAAGCAGTCCGGCGGCCACGGTCAGTACGCCGTCTGCGACATCGAGGTCGAGCCGATGCCGGAGGGCACCGGGTTCGAGTTCGTCGACAAGGTGGTCGGCGGCGCGGTGCCGCGGCAGTTCATCCCGAGCGTGGAGAAGGGCGTCCGGGCGCAGATGGAGAAGGGCGTCGCGGCCGGGTACCCGATGGTCGACATCCGCGTCACGCTGCTCGACGGCAAGGCGCACAGCGTCGACTCGTCGGACATGGCGTTCCAGATGGCCGGCAGCCTGGCGTTGCGGGAGGCGGCGGCCGCCTCCCGGGTGGCGATGCTCGAGCCCGTCGACCTGGTCTCGGTGCTGGTGCCGGACGACCTGGTGGGCGCCGTGATGAGCGACCTGTCCGGCCGGCGCGGGCGGCTGCTCGGCACCGACAAGATCGGCGAGAACAGGACGCTGGTGAAGGCCGAGGTGCCGCAGGTGGAGATCACCCGCTACACCATCGACCTCCGCTCGCTGTCCCACGGTTCGGCGTCGTTCACCAGGGAGTTCTCCCGCTACGAGGCGATGCCCGAGTCGGCGGCGGCGAAGCTGAAGAGTTAGCTGAGGCGGCGGCGTACGTCACGGGACTTGAGGTACGCCGCCACGTCGTCGTACCGCTCGCTCTGGTTGGCGAACTCGATGTACGAGCGCACGCGGTGCAGCCAGTCGAGGGTCGACGGCTTCACCGCGGTCAGCGCGTCGGCGAGGTGCGGCATCGCCAGCGGCGGCTCGCCACCGGTCGACAGCGCCTCGTCGATGACCTTGTCGACGCCGCGCTCGATCAGCGCGCGCAGGTCCGCGCCGCTGAACATCGCGGTCTGCCCGGCGAGCGCCTTCAGGTCGAGACCGTCGGCCGGCACGTCCTTGGTCAGCACGGAGAGGATGTCGGCGCGGGCCGGCTCGTCCGGCGGCGGCACGAAGATCACCCGGTCGAAGCGGCCGGGGCGGAGCATCGCCTCGTCCACGTCCCACGGCGCGTTGGTGGCGGCGAGCACGAGCAGGCCCTCGTTCTCCGAGCCGATCGCGTCGAGCTCCTGCAGCAGGACGTCGACCAGCCGGCGCGCCTCGGACCCGCCGTGCTTGTGGCGGGCGAACGCGAGCGCGTCCAGCTCGTCGAGGAACAGCACGCACGGCGCGTTGGCGCGGGCGCGCTCGAACGCGGCGTGCAGGTTGCGCTCGGACACGCCGAGGTACGGGTCCATCACGTCCTCGATGCGTACGTTGACGAACGGCAGTCCGCACTCCCCCGCGGTCGCCCGGGCCAGCAGCGTCTTGCCGCAGCCGGGCGGTCCGTAGAGCATGACGCCGCCGCCGGACTTCCGCCCGTACTTCTCGTACAGCTCGGGGCGGCTCAGCGGGAGGATCACCATCCGGTGGATGACCCGCTTGATCTCCTCCATCCCGCCCACCTGGTCGAAGGTGGTGGTCTCCTTCGGGGTGTCCAGGACCAGCGGGTCCTGCTCGTCCTCCGGGCCGACCTTGATCCGGACGCCGCTGCGCTCGGAGATCATGCCGTCGACGAGCTGCTGGAGCCGCCCGGTCCCCTCGACCACGCCCTGCTGCCGCGCCGCTTCGAGCAGGTTCCGCAGCAGGGCAAGCCGCCCGTTCGCCGCGGCCAGCTCACCGACCGGTACGAACTGGTCGTCCGGCAGGCCGTGCTGGTCCAGCAGGACGACGTACTGGTCGAGCGCCTCCTCGGTCTCGCCGGCCGCGACCAGCGACTCCGCGAGCACGAGCCGCAGCAGCACGTCGTCCGGGTTGCCGTCGACCGCCTTGCGCAGCGCGTCGATCCGGTCGTTACTCATGAACCCCACTTTCGGTTGAGCCAGCGGCGGACCAGTGGCGGGACCACCCAGGAGTAGACGCAGAAGCCCAGCCAGAACATGGCGAACGCGAAGGACAGCGGCGCGAGTCCGGCGATCCGCAGGCCGTAGATGACCGCGACCGCGGCGACCCAGACGACCAGCGGGTTGAACCGCGCGAACGGCCGCAGGGGCAGCATCAGCGGGTGGTTGAACATCTTCGCC
The DNA here is from genome assembly GCF_053603655.1 of Kribbella sp. NPDC004138. Taxonomy (NCBI): domain Bacteria; kingdom Bacillati; phylum Actinomycetota; class Actinomycetes; order Propionibacteriales; family Kribbellaceae; genus Kribbella; species Kribbella sp. NPDC004138. The sequence goes on along the minus strand of NZ_JBSGFZ010000014.1, from coordinate 94,986 downwards.
TCGCGGGCGGCGGCGCGCAGGTCCGCGTCACCCGGCTGGGCCGCGGCCGCCGAGGCCAGCGAGCGGTACCCGGACCGCGAGTCGCCGGTGAGCATCGACGCCGTACCGTGCAGGGCCCGTGCGTTCGGGTCCTCGGGGTCGTGCGCCAGCGCCTCGGTGCTGTGCCGGTGCATGTCGCGGTCCTTGCCGAGCGCGAACGCCACCTGGGCGCGCGCGGCCGAGACCGCGACGCTCTCCGGCGCGTGCGACGCGGCCCGCTCGACCAGAGCGCTTGCCTTCTCGGCCTGTCCGGCCGCGAGGCAGACGTGCGCGTACCCGATCAGCAGGTCGGGATCGTTCGGGTCGAGGCTCAGGCCCTGCAGGAACGCTGCTTCCGCCTCGGGCAGGCGCCCCTCCGACCGCAGCGACGACCCGAGGACGTGCAGCATCGCCGGGAACGGCCCGTGCAGGGTGAGGCCGTCCCGCAGCACGTCGATCGCCTCGGCGTTCCGGTCGAGCGCATGCAGGGCCGCGCCGCGGAACAGGTATGCGCGGTAGTCGACCGCGGCGTCACCGGACAGTCCCTGCAGCTCGTCGAGCACCCGCTCGGGGCGGCCGATCTGCAGCCAGTGCGCCGCCATCCGCAGGCGGGCCTCACTCGGATCGTTCACAGCACCACCGTCACCAGGAGGAGGATCAAGGCCTCGGCGACCGCGCCGCCGATCGTCGCTGCGATCCCCACGCCCCACAGCGATCCGTAGTCCGCGCCGCGCAACTGGAACGCGCGGTCCATCGGCCGCTGCAGCCGGAGCTGGGCCAGGCAGCACAGGACGGCGACGACGCGGATGCTCACCCGGAGACCGGACGTGACGCCGCTGTCGCCGTACAGCAGGACGAAGACGCCGATCACGGCCAGCAGGCCGGCCAGGCCGGTGAGCAGGATCAGCCGGCGCTTGGCGGCGTCGACGCCGAGCCGGCCGGCGTTCAGGTAGGCCACCGCCGTGGACGCGAGCACGCCGCCGAAGAACGCGACGTACGTCTGGGACATCAGCCGCCACGGGCGCGCGGACATGTCCACGCCGGCACCGACAGTCGGGCGCAGGAGTTCGTCCGGCATCGGGCTCCTAGTACGACACAGATGGGCAGGGGTTCGGCTCGCGCAGTGTATAGCCTGTGCGGATGAGCGAGAACTGCATCTTCTGCGGGATCGTGGCCGGCGCCATCCCCTCCACGCAGGTCGCTGAGAACGACCGGGCGATCGCCTTCATGGACATCAACCCCGGGACGACCGGGCACCTGCTGGTGGTGCCGCGGGCGCACTCGGCCGATCTCCGCGAAGCCGCTCCCGAGGACCTCACCGGCGCGACCCTGCTCGCCCAGTCCCTGGTCGCCCGCGTGATCGACCGGCTCGACGCCGACGGAGCCAATCTGCTCAGCTGCATCGGCGCCGAGGCGTGGCAGTCGGTGTTCCACACCCACCTGCACGTGATCCCGCGCTACAAGGACGACCCCCTCCAGCTCCCCTGGCACCCGACGCCCGGGGACCTGGACGAGATCAACGCGACGGCCGCCAAGCTCGCCTAGGTCCTGGGTCTTACCGCCCGGCGAAGAACTCGCGAAGGTCCTGCAGCAGCAGGTCCGGCGCGTCCTGGGTGGCCCAGTGGCTGCCGCGGTCGAACTCGTGCCAGGACACGATGTTCGCGTGGTCCCGCTCGGCGAACCGGCGCAGCGGACGGAAGTCGAACGCGAAGCTGGCCAGCGCGGTCGGCGCGGTGGTCGGCTCCTTCGGGTGCTCGGCGTGCTTGTCCTCGTAGTAGAAGCGTGCCGACGACGCACCGGTGTTTGTCAGCCAGTAGATCGTCGCGTTGGTCAGGACATGCTCGTCGGAGCAGGAGCTGAGCAGCTGGGCGATCCACGAGAGCTGACCGGTCGGTGAATCCGCCAGCGCGTGCGCGATGTTCTGCGGCGCCTGCTCCTGCAGCTTCGCGTACGCGCCCAGGTTGTCGTTGAAGTACTGCAGGAACTGCAGGTAGCCCTGCTCCTCCTCGGTAAGGTTCTCCAGCTCCGCCGGGTCTCCACTCGGGAACGAGAACAGCTGCGTCACGTGCACGCCGATCACGTGCTCCGGATCGATCCGTCCGACCTCCGGGGACACGTAGGACCCGCCGTCGTTGCCGTGGGCGCCGTACCGCTCGTAGCCCAGCCGGCGCATCAACTCGGCCCAGGCGCCGGCCACGCGGTACCTGTTCCAGCCGCGGTCCTTGGTCGGGCCGGAGAAGCCGAAGCCGGGGACCGATGGGATGACCACATGGAACGCCTGCTCGCCGTTGCGCGGGTTGGTGAGCGGCTCGATCAGGTCGAAGTACTCGAGCGAGGTGTTCGGCCAGCCGTGCGTGAGGACCAGCGGGATCGCGTTCGGGTCCGCCGAGCGGACATGGAAGAAGTGCACGTTCTGCCCGTCGATCTCGGTGACGAACTGCGGGTACGAGTTCAGCCGCTCCTCCCACTTCCGCCAGTCGTACGACGTCAGCCACTGCTCGGTCAGGCGGCGCACGTAGGACAGCGGCACGCCGTACTCCCACTCGGGCGGCAGCGGCCCGGTCTGGACGGCGTCGGTGTAGTCGATGTCGAGCTCACTCGCCCACCGGGTGCGGGTCAGGCGGTCGCGCAGGTCGTCCAGGTCGGCCTGCGGAATGTCGATGCGGAAGGGCCGGATCTCGGTGTTGTTCGTCATGGCTCTCACGCTAGAAGTCCATTAGGCGAGTTATCTTCCTAATGGTCTGCCAGACTTCCGAGCATGATCGAGACCTCGGCACGGCTGCTGAAACTGCTCACATTGCTGCAGTCTCCGCGCGACTGGACGGGGGCCGAGCTGGCCGAGAAGTTGCAGGTCAGCCCTCGGACGGTGCGCAGCGACGTCGAGCGGCTGCGGTCCCTCGGCTACCCGGTCGACGCCACCCGCGGATCCGTCGGCGGGTACCGGCTGGGCGCCGGCGCCGCGTTGCCGCCGTTGCTGCTGGACGACGACGAGGCCGTGGCGGTGGTCATCGGCCTGCGGAAGGCGGCCGGCATCGCCGGTGTCGAGGAGATGTCGTTGCGGGCGCTGACCAAGCTCGAACAGGTCCTGCCCTCGCGGCTGCGGCGCCGGGTCAACACGCTCGCGAGTTTCACCGTGCAGGTGCCGCCGGACGAGCCCGGACCGCAGGTCGACCCCGAACTGCTGACGCAGCTGGCGGCGCTCTGCCGGGACCGTGAGCAGCTGCGCTTCGACTACCTGTCGCACTCCGGATCGCCGACCCTTCGGCGGACGGAGCCGCATCGGCTGGTCAACTGGGGCCGACGCTGGTACCTGGTCGCCTTCGACCTCGAGAGGCAGGACTGGCGGACGTTCAGGGTCGACCGGGTCCGTCCACGGATCCCGACCGGGCCGCGCTTCGGACCGCGCGAGCTGCCCGAGGGCGGCGACGTGGCGGCGTACGTGTCGCGTCGCGTGTCCGCGGCGGCGTGGCGCTACCGAGCGTCGGTGACGGTCGCAGTACCCGCTGCGGTCCTTGCCGAGCGGTTGACGCCTGCCGTCGGGACGATCGAGCCGATCGACGAGCGGAGCTGCCTGCTGCAGACGGGCTCTGACACGGTGCAGAGCCTCGCAGTACACCTGGCGCTGCTGGATGTGGATTTCGTGATTCAGGACGGTCCGCCGGAGTTGACGGCGTACCTCGACCGGCTGGCCGAGCGCTACCGGCGGGCGACCAGCTCGTAGACGGACAGCAGCTCGGGAAGCAGGACCGACCAGTCGTACTTCGCCACGGTGGCCAGCCCCAGCGCACGCAGTTGCTCGCGCTCCTCGGGTCTGCGCAGGAGACGGAGGGCGCGGGCCGCCAGCTCGCCGGAGTCGCCCGGCTCGAACAACTCCCCCAGGTGCCCGCCTTCCAGGACCTGCCGGAACGCGGGCAGGTCGCTCGCCAGCACCGGGGCGCCTGCCGCCATCGCCTCCAGCAGGACGATGCCGAAGCTCTCGCCGCCGAGATGCGGAGCGACGTACAGGTCCGAGCCGGCCAGCATGTCGGCGCGGGCCTCGTCGTCGATCGCGCCCAGGAACAGCACGTTCTCGCGATACCGCGGCGGCAGCGTCTCCTCGGCCTGTCCCGAGCCGGCGACGAGGATCTTCAGCCGCGGCCTCTCGGCGAGCAACGCGGGGACGGCGGCCAGCAGTACGCCGAGGCCCTTGCGCGGTTCGTCCAGCCGGCCGAGGAAGCTGATCGTGCCGTCCTCACCCATCCACTCCGGCCGCGGACTGCCCTTGAACCGGGCGGTGTACAGCCCGTTCGGGATCACCACGGCCTCACCGCCGATGTGCTGGACCATCATCGAGCGGGCGTTCTCGGACACCGCGATCCGGGCGTCGATCTTCTCCAGCGCCGGCCGCAGCAGGCCGGCCGCCACGCTCATCGCCCGGGACCGCACCTGCCAGGTGTGGAAGGTGGCGACGAACGGCCCGTCCGCGGACCACAGCGCGATGATCGACGCGCTCGGCGTGGTCGGCTCGTGGACGTGGACGACGTCGAAGTGCCCGTCGGCGAGCCAGCTCTTCACCCGCGCCGCCGTCCGCGGCCCGAACGTCACACGGGCCACCGACCCGTTGTACGGCACGCCGACGGCCCGGCCGGACGAGACGACGTACGGCGGGACCGCGTCCGCAGCGTCCACCGGGGCGAGGACCGACACCTCGTGGCCGAGCGCCAGCAGCGCCTCGGCCAGGTCGCGGACGTGGTTCTGCACCCCGCCGGGCGTGCCCAGCGAGTACGGACACACCACGCCGATCCTCACAGCAGGATTGTTACTCCTCCAGGAAAATCCTCTGCAGCATGTGCCAGTCCTGGGGGTGCTCCGCGATTCCCACGGCGAACGCGTCCGCACACCGTTGGGTCATCGCCGCCGCACCGCCATCGGGGTCGACGGCGTCGTGGAAGGTGATCACCAGGTCGCGGCCTTCGTAGTGCAGCGTCGCCGGGATCAGCGGCGCGCCCGTCTTCAAGCTCAGCGCGGCGGGTCCGACGGGCATCCGGGACGGGCGGCCGAAGAACGTGACCGGCACACCCCGCTCGGACAGGTCGCGGTCGGCGACCAGGCAGACGAATCCGCCGGCGCGGAGCCGGTCCGCGAGCACGCCGGTGACGTCCTCGTCACCACCCGTCAGCGGCAGGACCTCCATGCCCAGCTTCTTGCGGTAGGCGATGAAGCGGTCGAACAGCGACTCCGGCTGCAGCCGTTCGGCGACGGTCGACACCGGCATGCCGGTCAGCCCGGCCCACGCGCCGGCGTGGTCGTAGTTCGCCAGGTGCGGCAGCGCGCAGATCACCCCCTGCCCGGCGGCGTACGCGTCCCGCAGCACCTTCTCGTTGACCGTCCGCACGCTGCCGACGATCTCCTCGCGGGTCCACTCGGGCAGGCGGAACGCCTCCTGCCAGTAGCGCAGGTACGAGCGCAGGCCGGCGCGGGTGAGTTCGTCGAGCTCCGCCTCGGTGGCGTCCGGGCGGACCGCGGCCAGGTTGCCGCGCAACCGCCGTACGCCGCGGCCGTTGCGGCGGAACGTGCGGTCGGCGGCCTGCCGGAACAGCCAGGTGACGGTCCGCTCGGGCAGGTGCCGGACCAGGGTCCAAGCGAGCGCGAAAGCGAGGTCGACGACCCGCTGCCGACCGCTCTCCATCAGGCCTTGCTGTCCGGCGGGGGCGTGTCGAGTCCGGAGTTCGACGGGTCGGCCAGCACCTGCTTGCGCACGGACAGCGAGCGCTGGATGACGGTGATCGTGCTCGCCGCGGCGACGTACCAGATCACGATCTCGAGCAGGATCGGCAGGTCGAAGATGTCCGAGAAGAACGCCAGGACCAGCGTGAACACCAGCCGGTCGGCCCGCTCGGCGAGGCCGCCGCTCGCCTTCAGCCCGAGGCTCTCCGCCTTGGCCCGCGCGTACGACGTGACCGCGCCCATCACCAGCGCCCACAGCGTCACGGCCGCCATCAGGGTCGAGTCGCCGGCCCGCGAGTTCGCGTAGAACATCACCAGACCGCCGTACACGGCGCCGTCGGCGATCCGGTCCAGCGTCGAGTCGAGGAACGAGCCCCACTTCGACGACGTCCCCGACGTCCGGGCCATGTAGCCGTCGATCAGGTCCGAGAACACGAACGCCGTGATCACCAGGACGCCGATCCACAGCTGGCCGCGCGGAAAGAAGATCAGCGCTCCCGCGGACACACCGATGGTGCCCACCAGCGTGACCATGTCGGCGCTCACGCCGAGCTTGAGCAGGAGGGTGGCGATCGGCGTGATCACCTTGGTCCAGAACTGCCGGAATCTGTTAAGCATGGCGACGCGATCGTAGTTCACCGAGGTCACCGACAGGGCCTCGGCACGGGTTTCGGCCTGCGCGGCGTCCGTTGGCAGGGGATGCTGGAGGGTGAGGAGGTGGCCGCCATGGCTCGTAGGCAGCTCGCGGGCGTGCTTGTCCTCCTGCTTGTCGCCAGCGGCTGCTCGGTCGCCCAGCGCGCCAACGGGACAGCTCCGGCTCCGGTGCCACCCAGGGTGATCGTCCCGACCGTGATCGCTCCCCCGCAGGCCGAGGGCCTGGACGGTACGTCGGGAGCGCCCGGGCCGCAGGTGTGTACGGCGATCACGCGCACCCTGACTGCCAAGTTCCGCGGCCCCGTCACGGCGAAGCCGAACGCCTGGAACGACGGCGGACTCCCCGCGATGGACCTCTGCACGCTGCTGCTCGGGGACCTGCCGGTCACGATCGGCGTGAGCGCGCTGCCGATCCAGCCGGACACGCTCAGCCGGCTCGTGGAGAACCCCGGGTCGGTCGCCGAGCTCCCGGAGCTCGGTCCGGAAGCAACCATCAGCGAGTCGCGGATCGTGTTCCGGGTCGGCGACCGCGCGGTGCGGATCACGCCGGCCGGCGGCATCGACCGCGATCCCGCCGACGGGATCGAGAAGGCACGCGCGGTCACGATCGCGCTCGCCGCACGGGACGCCGTGCCGCGCACCCTGCGGCCGGCCCGGCAGGCGGACGAGACCTGTCAGCTGTCGACCTCGGCCGCGGAGCGGTTCATCCGGCTGCGGGTGCAGCTGCGGCGGGACTACCGGGTGAAGGGCGCGCTGACGTGCGTCTGGGGAACGTACGACGCGACCGTGTCCATTGTCGAGGCGTTCGACCAGGCGACGATCCCGGAAGCGCAGCAGGTGCCGCCGCCCCGGTTCGCGCCGATCGGCCAGCCCGGCTACTACCTCCCCGAGGCCGGCGAACTCGTCTTCCGCCAGGGCCGCCGCGTAGTCCGCGTCACGGCCCTGACCAACCCGCCACGCGAGGTCACCCTCGACACCCTGACCACCCTGGTCGACCCGATGCTCCCGCTCTTCCTGCGCTGACCTTCACCGATCAGGCCCTCGCCGGTGAGTGATCCCGCGTGGGCGATCTGCCGTCTACGGCCAGGACTTCGCGAGCAGCGCCCGGGTGTCGGCGAGCAGTTGCGGGAGGACCTTCGTGTGCGCGATCGCGGGCATGAAGTTGGTGTCCCCCGACCACCGCGGTACGACGTGCTGGTGCAGGTGCCCGGCGATGCCGGCGCCGGCGATCTCGCCCTGGTTCATGCCGATGTTGAAGCCCTGCGCCGCCGACACCGTGCGGACCGCCTGCATCGCCTCGCGGGTCAGCGTCGAGACGTCCGCGACCTCGGCGTCGGTCAGCTCGGTGTAGTCGGCGACGTGCCGGTAGGGCACGACCATCAGGTGCCCCGGGTTGTACGGATACAGGTTGAGCACGGCGTACGCCGCCTCGCCGCGGTGCACGATCAGCGCGTCCACGTCCGGCAGCCCCGGAAGCCGGCAGAACGGGCACCCGGCCCCGGCCTCGGAGCTGGTCGGCTTGTTCTCGCCCTCGATGTAGGCCATCCGGTGCGGCGTCCACAACCGCATGAACGGGTCCGGCACCCCGACGCCGTCCTGCCGCACCAGCTCCTCGGGCTCGTACGGCGATCCGGGGTGCTCGCTCATACCCGCTCCGTCATACCTGGACGCGCTTCTTCACGGACTCGACGATCTCCGCGACCGCGTCCGCGATCGGTACGCCGTTCTTCTGCGTGCCGTCGCGGTACCGGAACGAGACCGACCCGGCGGCCATGTCCTCGTCACCGGCGATCAGCATGTACGGCGTCTTCGCCTTCTGGGCGTTCCGGATCTTCTTCTGCATCCGGTCGTCGGAGGCGTCGACCTCGACCCGGATCCCCTCCGCCTTGAGCTGCTTCGCGACGTCGAACAGGTAGTCCACGTGCCCGTCGGTCACCGGGATGCCGACCACCTGGATCGGGGCCAGCCAGGGCGGGAAGGCGCCGGCGTAGTGCTCGGTGAGGACCGCGACGAACCGCTCGATCGAGCCGAACAGCGCGCGGTGGATCATCACCGGCCGCTGCCGGGAGCCGTCCGGCGCGGTGTACTCGAGCTCGAACCGCTCGGGCAGGTTGAAGTCCAGCTGGATCGTCGACATCTGCCAGGTCCGGCCGATCGCGTCCTTGGCCTGGACGGAGATCTTCGGGCCGTAGAACGCGGCGCCGCCCGGGTCCGGGACCAGCTCCAGACCGGAGCCCTCGGCGACCTCGCGCAACGTCGCGGTGGCCTCCTCCCAGACCTCGTCGGAGCCGACGAACTTGTCCGGGTTCTTGGTGGACAGCTCCAGGTAGAAGTCGTCCAGGCCGTAGTCGGCGAGCAGGCCGAGCACGAAGGTGAGCAGGTTGCGCAGCTCGTCGCGCATCTGCTCCCGGGTGCAGTAGATGTGGGCGTCGTCCTGGGTGAAGCCGCGGGCCCGGGTCATGCCGTGCACGACGCCGGACTTCTCCAGCCGGTACACCGTGCCGAACTCGAACAGCCGCAGCGGCAGCTCCCGGTACGACCGGCCGCGGGCGGCGAAGATCAGGTTGTGCATCGGGCAGTTCATCGGCTTCAGGTAGTAGTCCTGGCCCTGCTTGCGGATCTGCCCGTCCGCGCCGCGCTCCTCGTCCAGGTGCATGGGCGGGTACATGCCGTCGGCGTACCAGTCGAGGTGCCCGGAGGTCTCGAACAGCTGGCCCTTGGTGATGTGCGGCGAGTAGACGAACTCGTAGTCGTCCTCGACGTGCCGCTGGCGGGAGTAGTCCTCCATCACCTTGCGCAGCACACCGCCCTTCGGGTGGAAGACGGCCAGGCCGGAGCCGATCTCGTCCGGGAAGCTGAACAGGTCGAGCTCGGTGCCCAGCTTGCGGTGGTCGCGCTTGGCGGCCTCCTCGAGCCGGGTCAGGTGGGCCTTCAGCTCGTCGCGCGACTCCCACGCGGTGCCGTAGATCCGCTGCAGCTGCGGGTTCTTCTCGCTCCCCCGCCAGTACGCCGCGGCGGTGCGCATCAGCTTGAAGTTGCCGAGATACCCCGTGGCGGGCACGTGCGGCCCGCGGCACAGGTCCTTCCAGGCGACGCTGTCGTCGCGCCGGATGTTGTCGTAGATCGTCAGCTCGCCGCCGCCGACCTCGACGCTCGCGCCCTCGGCCGCGTCCGCCGCGGAGCCCTTGATGCCGATCAGCTCGAGCTTGTAGGGCTCGCTCGCCAGCTCGGTGCGTGCGTCGTCGTCGGAGACCACCCGGCGGCTGAACCGCTGCCGCTCCTTGATGATCTGCTGCATCTTCTTCTCGAGCTTGGTCAGGTCTTCCGGCGTGAACGGCGTCGGCACGTCGAAGTCGTAGTAGAACCCGTTCTCCACCGGCGGGCCGATGCCGAGCTTGGCCTCCGGGAACAGGTCCTGCACTGCCTGGGCGAGGACGTGCGCGGTCGAGTGCCGGATGATCGCCCGGCCGTCCTCCGACGACGCCTTGACCGGCTCGATCTCGTCGCCGTCGGCGACCACCCGGGACAGGTCCCGCAGCTCGCCGTTGACCCGGGCGGCGATGGCGGAGCGGTCTTGGCCGAAGATCCCGGCGAACAGCTCCCCGATCGTCGTCGTCTCGGTCACACTCCGCTCAGCCTCGCCCTCGACGCCGATCAGATGGACCTTGACTTCCGACACGTTCACTCCTCGGTTCCCGACCGGCCCGGTTGCCGGTCACGCCACGAATGGTATCGACTCACCTGACGAAAGTAGGGGTCGGGACCAGCCGCTCGTCCGATGTGCCGCGGCAGGCCTGATTTCTAGGTTCTTCGGTATGAGTGACGCGATCCTGCACTTCGCCGAAGAGTTGATGTCCTCGTGGTGGATCTATCTCGCGCTGTGGGGGTTCGCCACGCTGGACGGGTTCTTCCCGGCGATCCCCAGCGAGACCCTGGTCGTCACCGCCGGCGTGTTCGCCGCGGCCACCGGCGAGCCGAACCTGTACGCCGTGATCGTGGTCTCCGCGATCGGCGCGTTCGTCGGCGACCACGTGTCGTACGCACTCGGCCGCGGCGCCGGCGGGCGGCTGCTCGACCGGATGAAGCCAGGCACCAAACGGCACGCGGCCGTCCTGTGGGCCCGCCGCGCGCTGGCCGAGCGTGGCGGTCTCGTCCTCGTGGTCGCCCGCTACGTCCCCGGCGGCCGGACGGCGGTCACGCTGACGATGGGATCGGTGCGCTACCCGCTGCGCAGCTTCACTTCCTTCGCGGCCCTGGCCGCCATCAGTTGGGGCGTCTACTGCACCCTCGTCGGTTACATCGGCGGCAAGGCCTTCGAGGACAACCCGCTGAAGGGCGTCGTCCTCGGGATCGGCCTTGCGCTGGCGGTCACGCTCGTCGTCGAGCTGGTCCGCCACCGCCTCCGCAAAGCTCAACCTCAGGTCGAGCGTGAGCCCGAACTGATCGACCGCTGACCGACCCCGCGGGCTGTCACACTGTGTGGTCGTGCCCGGAATCCTGCGTAGTCCCAAGATCCTCGTCGCCTCCGTGGCGCTGCTCCTTGTCGCTTGCAGCTCGGACCAGGGCGGGCCGGACGCGCAGTACGTCGTACCGGACACCGCCGGGCAGGCAAAGGGCCAGGCGCAGGTCCTCACCGAGGCGCTGCGCAAGCGCGGGCTGGTGTGCTCCGACCTGTACCCGGACAACAAGCCGCTGGTCGTCCGGGGCTGCTACCGCAAGGACGCCACCCACGACATCAAGGCGGACTTCACCGCGACGCCGGACGGTCAGCTGGTCTCGGGGTCGTTCGACATCGCGTACACCGACCCGGCCGACGCCCCGCAGGCCAAGCCGGACCTCGAGGCCGTCGTCGGGGACTTCGCCGCAGCCAGTGGCGCCGGCGAGCTGACCGGCCTACTCGCCAAGAGCGGCGAGCACCGGACCGCTTGGGGGTCGGCCACCGTGCTGAGCGCCGGGCTCGAGGGCTTCGGCGGAATGGATCTGGAGCGGAAGGGCTGGAAGTGGCCGACGCTCCCCGATCACGCATTCGCCGGGACCGCCGAGCAGGTGGCCGGCGCCGCCACCGCCGACGGGTTCACCTGCACCAGTTCCAACAGCAGAACCGTCCAGAACTGCATCCGGGACTCAGACCTGGTGACCGCGATCAGCAGCGTCGACGGCATCCACGTGATCGGGATCCGGGCCGGCTCCTGGACGGCGGCTCGCACCCTCCAGGAGCACATCTTCGCGGCACTCACCGGCAACGCTGGGCCGGCCGGCGACCGGAGGCCGCTGGCGACGCAGTGGTTCGCGGCCGGCGAGGCAGCCGGAGCACGCGCCTACGTCGACGGGCTCCAGCTCTGCCAGGCCAAGCACAGCAGGAGCAGCACTGTCTTCAGCATCAGCGCCCTCGTACCGGCCGGAACCACCTCCGGGGAATGCTGATGCTGCTCAGCGCGGGGTGTTCAGCGCGATCGTGATCTGCTCGGACACCCTGGCGGCCAGATCGAGCGCCGCCCGGCGGGTGCCGGGCTGCAGCGCGGAGTGGTCGAGCGGTCCCTCGGCGGCAATGTGCATGTCGGTCGGGATGTCGACGACGGCGGCGGCGCGGGACTCGAAGTACGGCCGGAGCTGCTTCTCGACCTCCTTGTTCACGTCGCCGGGACCGTTCGAGACCGCGATGATCGCGCGGCGGATCAGCCGCTGCGCCTCCGGGCCCTGGTTGTCGAGCTCCTCCAGCATCTGTACGGCGGCCGCGCAGGACAGGCTCTTCCACTTGATCGGGATGACGAGGGCGTCGGCCGCCTTCATCGCCTCGCGCCAGTTGCTGGAGCCCTCGTTGTTGCCGGTGTCGATCACGAGCACCTTGTAGAACCGGCTCAGCAGGCGGTGGATCTGGTCGAAGTCCTTGGCCTCGATCTGCGCGTACGTCGTGGTCGCGGACGTCAGCACGTCGTACTGACCGGCGACCTGGTGCCGCAGGTACGCCGCGACGTCCCCGAGCCGCGCGTCCGGCTGGGTCAGCATCGGCATCGCCTGCAGCATGTCCGTGACGGTGGACCGCGAGTTCGTGTCGTGGGTGCGCAGGTGCATGTTGCCGCGCAGCTCGTTGTTGTCCCAGGCCACGACCCCGCCGCCGCGCGCCTGCCCGAGCGCACCGGACAGCAGCAGCGTGGTCGGCGTCTTGCCCGAGCCGCCCTTCGGGTTCGCCACGACGATCGTCACCGGACGCCGGAAGGCCGTCGCGGCGGTCGCCCGCGCGATCCGCTCGGAACGCTCCGAGCTACCGGGCCGCAGCTTCAGCACGCTCCGCACACCGCGCTCGGCCGGAGCCTCCCGCGGCAACGGCAGCGCCTGGATCAGCTCGTCGGCACGGTACGACAGGTTCTGCGGCGGCTGCTGCGCTTGCTGACCGGGGACGCCCTGCGGGAAGAACTGCTGAGCGGCCTGCGACAGCGGCTGACCGGGCTGGCCGTGCTGGACAGGCTGACCGGGCTGAGCAGGCTGACCGGCGGCGTGCTGCGCCGGCCCCTGCGGGAGCTGGCCACCCTGCGGCTGACCGCCCTGCGGCTGACCGCCCTGGTCGTCGTGCCCGGAGCCGTGGAACGAGGAACCCCCGAACACCGGGGTGCTCTGGCCGGCCTCCGGAGCAGCGCTGTCGGCTGCCCCGGTCGACGCCGCCTCGCCGTCGACAGCCAACTCGTCGTCCTGCTCCTCGGGCTGGCTCCACGACGCCGCACCGGACTCGGCGGCCGGCTGGGTCCAGGACGGCGCGGGCTGGCTCTGCGGCTGCGTCCACGGCGCCGGCTGGTCCACGGGCTTCGGAGCCACTCCCCACGAGTCGGTGCGCGAGAGCGCGTCCTCCTGCTCGTCGGTCTCCTCGACCTGGTCGGCGTCGGGCGACTGGTTCGGGTCCGGCTGGGTCCAGGAGGGGGTCGGCTGCCACATTCTCCGGACCTCGGCCGCCGCCGCTTCCCGGTCCTTGTGCTGTCCGGAGGTGTGCGAGTCGGTCACGACCTGGATCCCCGATTCTGTGAGAGGGGGCGGGTGGCCCCTGAGGCTTGCTGGGTGGCCCGGAGGATGTGAGGGCCCCCGGGAGGGTCCACTATCCCATGACCGGGTGTCCTCACAACGTCACGACCCGGAGCGTCCGGTGACGGTTCCGCACCAGTACCCGACTGTGCGTCAGCCCGTGACCAGCCCGGCTTCGTAGGCGACGATCGCGGCCTGGACCCGGTTCTTCACCCGCAGCCGCAACAGGATCGCGCTGACGTACGCCTTCACGGTCCCCTCGACCAGGAACAGCCGCGCGGCGATCTCTGCGTTCGACATTCCGGCACCGAGCAGTCCGAGCACCTCGAGCTCGCGCGGAGTCAAGGTGCTGACCTGTTCCTTGGCGGCCGCCGCCCGCGCCATCGCGCCGCCGCCGGCGCCGGCGCTCAGCTCGGCGATCACTCGCTGCGCGACCTTGGGAGACAGGTACGCGGCGCCGTCGGCGACCGCCTTCAGCCCGGCGATGAGTTCGCGCGGATCGCCCGACTTGAGCAGGAAGCCGCTCGCGCCGTCGCCGAGCGCGCGGGCGATGTAGGCGTCCTCCGAGAACGTGGTGAGGACGACGACCGCCGTCTCCGGTACGATCCGCCGGATCTCCGCGCCGGCGGCGAGTCCGTCCATCCGCGGCATCCGGATGTCGAGCACGGCGACGTCCGGCCGGTGCCGCCGTACCGCTTCGACGGCCTCGACGCCGTCGGCCGCCTCGGCGACGACCTCGATCTCGTCGTCGGTGCCGAGGATCGCGCGGACTCCGGCCCGCACCATCGCCTCGTCGTCGGCGAGCATCACCCTGATCATCGATTGCCTTCCGGTGTCGGTGGAACAGATCCGCTCTGTACGACGGCCTTGGCGACCAATGCGCCGTCGGCGAAACACAAGCGGTAGACGTAATTGGCCGAGAACGGGGCCGCCGGGCGGTAGTACCGGCAGCTCCATCCGGCCGGAGCGTGATAGTCCTCCCCCGGCGGGTCGATCATCTGCATCCGCGGCAGCAGCTTCGCGACGTCCGCCTCGGACTGGCCGACGGTGAGTGCGTCGTACTGCGCCGGACGCAGGATCGCGCTGTAGCCGGCGACGAGGTAGTAGCCAAGGGCAACCGCACCGACGACGGCGCCCAACAGGACGGGCGCGGCAATCGCGGTGATGAGGCCACGCTGTGCGCTACGCCGTACCGTGGCACGCTCCACCGCCGCAGTGGGTGGCTCCGGTCGGCCGCCGGCGCGGGGCATCGTGGCACTGACCTCGAACCCACCACCCGGACGCGATCCCGCGGCGAGCGAACCGCCGGCCAGACGGACCCGCTCACGCAGCCCGTCGAGCCCACGCCCACCTGACGGCGCGGCCACCACCTGGGTCGCACCGGTGTCCACCACCGCCACCCGTACGTCGTCGTCGTGCGTCGTTACGCTGACGGTCACGGCCGCACCAGGTGCGTGTTTGCTCGCGTTCGTCAGCGATTCCTGGACCACGCGGTGCACGGCGCGGTCGACCATCGGCGCCAGTACGCCGTCGATCTCCTCTGTCAGCCGCACCGCCAGACCGGACGCTGCCGCCCTGTCCACCAACGCACGCACCGTCTCGTCGTGCGGCACGGTCGGTGCGTCCTGGTCACGCAGTACGCCGACGATCTCGCCCAGTCGCTCCGTGGCCGTCGCCGCCGACTCGCGGAGCTCACCCGCGGCCCGCCGGTGTTCCTCCGGGAGCGACGGGTCGAGCTCGAGGGCGGCCGCGCGCAGCGCGATCAGGCTGAGCTCGTGACCGACCGAGTCGTGCATGTCCTCGGCGATCCGGGACCGCTCGCGCAGCCGCTCCTGGTCGATCTCCATCCGCTGTTCGCGCTCGATCCGCTCGGCCCGCTCCCAGCCGGCCGACGCCAGCAAGGCCTGCTGCGCCCGGTACCGGCCCATCAACCAAGGCAGCACAACCAGGAGCAGTGCGAGCAGGAGCAGCATCAGCCAGGTCAGGATCGCCTCTGTTGCCTGTGCTCCCCTACGCATCGTCAGTGCAAGCACCAGCATCCCGAGCAGCGACCAACTGCAGAGCAGGACGAAGTGCTTGAGCTGTGTCTCCCTGCGCCCGGCCAGATAGCTCAGGAGGCTGATCGCCGGTACGAGCGCGATCTGCACGCCGTTCGTCGTACCGAGCGCGAAGGCGAGCACGACGATCTCCGTCCACGCCACGACACACAGAGCGACCAGCGGCCACTTCCGCCGGCCGAAGACAGCGAACGCCAGGACGGCGAGACACGCGGCACGAAACCCGTACGGATCGTGGCGCGCGCCGCTCTCCGCGAGCACGAGAAGGCTCAGCGCGGCCCACAGACCCGCGTCCCCCAGGCGCCGCCACTTCATGGCGTAGACGCTACACAGTCGCAGCACGCCCGCCGTACTGCCGAAAGTCAGGTCTCCGCGTCGATCAGCTCGAACGGTACGTAAGACAGCGTCGGCACCGGTTCGCCGCGCAACTGGGCCAGGAGGAGGTCCACGGCGAGCCGGCCCATCTCGGTCTGGTTCTGGCGCACGTGCAGGTACGGCGGTCCGCCGATGGAGTCGCCCGGCGAGTCGAAACACGCGACCACCCGATCGCCGCCCAGTGCCCTGTCGACCATGCGGGCCAGGTTGTACTCACAGGCGAAGTACGCCGTCACCTCGGGCCGCTGCTCGCGGAAGGCCCGGATGGTGTCCATGTCCGCCCGGACGCTCTCGGTGGTCGTCGAACCGGGCAGCGTGCTGCGCAGGTCGGTCAGCTCGTACGGACGGCCACGGTCGCCGAAGGCGGAGCGGAAGCCCTCCAACCGCTCCTCGATCGAAGACGTGTTCACCGGCGGCGGCGAGACGAACGCGATGTGTTCATGTCCCTGGGTCAGCAGCCGCTGCGTCAGCGCCCGAGCCGCGGCGACGTTGTCCGTCAGTACGGCGGACACCGGGATACCGGACAGCTGCCGGTCGACCAGCACGACCGGGAAGCCGTCCAGCACCTGCCGCAGCAGGCTGGCGTTGTAGAAGTCGCCGTACACCGGGAACACGATCAGACCGTCCACCGTGGCCACCAGCGAGTCGACGGCCTTCTCCTCGTCGGTCTGACGCCCGTGCGTCCGCCGGATCACCAGATGGGCGCCCTGCTCCGCGCAGCGCTCCTCGATGGTGTTGAGGAGGTCCAGCCCGAACGCCTCCGACATCGACGGCACGATGTAGGCGATCGACAGCGTCTCGCGCCGTGGGTTCGACCGGAGCGGGACGGTCAGCTCGGTGAGGTCGGGCAGCCGGGGTACGACGAACGTGCCCTTGCCGCGGACACGCTCGACCAGACCGGCTTCCCGCAGCACCTCCAGGGCCCGCTTGGAGGTGATCCGGCTGACCGCGAACTGCGCGGCGAGCTCCATCTCCGACGGGACCCGGTCGCCCGGCCGCAGCGTGCCGCGGCGGAGCTGCTCCAGCACGTGATCACAGATCCGCTCGTACAGCAGTGCCACAGCGCCTCCCCCTCATGACTTGTCCGGTTGACATATCCAATCATCCACGGGAACTGTCGGTGGGCGGTGGCACCGTGCTGACCATGGACATCGCAGGCAAGACTGCAGTGGTCACCGGAGCGGCCGTCGGGATCGGCCGGGCGATCGCCGCCCGGCTGGGCGCCGCGGGCGCGTCGGTGGTGGTCGCCGACCTCGATGCGGCAGGCGGCGAGGAGACCCGCGCGCTGATCGGGCCGACGGCGCGGTTCGTCCAGGTCGACCTGCGCGACGACAACGCCGTGCGCGAGCTGATGGCGTGCCGGCCGCAGATCCTGGTCAACAACGCCGGCGGCGGCGCGGTGCTGCGGCCGTGCTTCCCGGAGGCCTCGGTCGAGCGCTGGACCGCGGCGCTGGACCTGAATCTCCGCGCTCCGATGCTGACCACCCAGCTGGCGATCCCGGGGATGCGGGCGGCGGGCGGCGGCGCCGTGGTGAATGTCGGCTCCACGGCTGGGGTGGGCTTCGGGCCGCACGTGTCCCCGGAGTACAGCGCGGCGAAGGCGGCCTTGATCCGCTTCACGACCACGTTGCCCGACATCGACGGCGTCCGGGTGAACTGCGTGGTCCCCGACTGGGTCGCGACGCCACGCGGGATCCGCGAGCGCGCGGCACTCCAGCCGGCCGAGCGCGGCCAGGCGCTCGTCCCACTCGATGCGGTCACCGACGCGGTGGTCGATTTCGTGGCGGACGACTCGCTCGCCGGTCGGGTCGTCCTGCTGGAACGCGAGTCGGAGCCCCGGTGGTTGAACTAGGTGGTGGCTAACCCCTGCGGCTGGCACCATTCCGTCATGACGCGCCCTCCGGTGGCCGCATTCGCGGCCCGGCCCGTGACGACCATTGCGCTCATCGTCGGTGCGGTGCTGACCGCGCTGTCCGGGCGCTACGGCTACCACCGCGACGAGCTGTACTTCATGGTCGCCGGCCGGCACCTCAGTTGGGGGTACGTCGACCAGCCGCCGCTGACCCCGTTCATCGCGCGCGTCTCGACCGCGGTCTTCGGCGACACCGTGATGGGGCTGCGGGTGCTGTCGACGCTGAGCACCGTCGCGACGATCGTGGTCGTCGCGCTGATCGCCCGCGAGTTCGGCAGCGAGCGACGCGGGCAGATCCTGGCCGCGGTCTGCGCCGCGGTCTCCGGCTTCGTCCTCGGCGTCGGGCACCTCGTGTCCACCGCGACGTACGACCTGCTCGCCTGGATGCTGATCGGCCTGTTCGCGGTGAAGCTGCTGCGGACGGGCGACGGCCGTTGGTGGCTCGCGCTCGGCCTGACGGCCGGGATCGCGCTGGAGAACAAGTACCTTGTCGTGCTGCCGCTCGGAGCCCTGTTCGTGTCGCTGCTGATCGTCGGTCCGCGCGGCATACTGCGTTCCTGGTGGCTCCTCGCAGGTGTGGCCGTCGCAGGGCTGATCGCCCTGCCGAACGTGCTGTGGCAGTTTCAGCACGACTGGCCGCAGCTCAAGGTGGCCGGCGGTATCAGCGAGGACGACGGCGCCGAGAACCGGATCATGTTCGTCCCACTCCAGATCCTGCAGCTGTCACCGTTCCTGGTCCCGGTCTGGATCGCCGGGTTCCGCCGGATCTGGCGTGAGCTGCCGTGGGCGCGGGCCGTCGCCCTCGCCTACCCGGTGCTGTGCGTCATCGTCCTCGCGGCCGGCGGCAAGTCGTACTACGCGCTGCCGCTGCTGCTGGTGCTTGTGGCGGCTGGTTGTGAGCCGACACTTCGCTGGATCGGCCGGCACCGCGTTGTCGCTGTCGTCGGTCTGACGCTGACCGCGCTGACCTCCGCCGTGTTCACGCTTCCGGTGCTGCCCGCGTCGGCCGCGGACTTCGTCATCCCGGTGAACAAGGAGCAAGGCGAGCAGATCGGCTGGCCGGCCTTCGCCGCGTCCGTCGCCGATGTCTGGGGTCGGATCCCTGTTGGTGAGCGATCGACGGCGACGCTGTTCACCGGGAACTACGGCGAGGCCGGTGCACTCGTGCGCTACGGGCCCGCGCACGGGCTGCCGTCGCCGTACTCCGCGCACATGAGCTTCTGGGACTGGGCGCGACCACCGGACACCAACACCGGCCCGGTCCTCCTCGTCGAGCTCGAACGGACGCCGATCTTCGAGTCGTACTTCCGGGATTGCGAGCAGGTCGGGACGATCGACAGCATCGTGGCCAACGACGAGGACGGGACCGCGCTCGTCCTGTGCTCCGCGCCCGCCGAGGCCTGGTCCACGTTGTGGCCGAAGGTCCGCCAGTTCTACTGATCCGCTTACGGTTGCGGGATGCTCGACGTACCAGCTGGATTGCTGTTCCTGCGCGACGACCGGGTGGGCAGGCGCTGGCCTGTGGATCTGCCGGCCTTCCGGCTCGCCCCGTACCCGGTCGCGCGGGACGGCGTGCCGCTCACCGGCGTGAGCTGGTACGACGCCGTTGCCATGTGCAACCAGATGTCGGCGGACGCCGGGTTGCCGCTCGCCTATGCGATCGACGGCGAGCAGGTCGCGTGGGATCGGTCCTCGCCCGGCTACCGCCTGCCCACCGAGGCCGAATGGCAGTACGCGTGCACCGCCGGCACGCCCGGCTATCGCTACGGGCCACTCGACGAGATCGCCTGGTACGCCGCGAACTCCGGCGGACACGCGCATCCGGTCGGCCTGCGCGCGCCGAACGCGTGGGGGTTCCACGACATGCTCGGCAACGTGTGGGAGTGGTGCTGGGACCTGTACGACCCGGAAACCTACGGCTCGTACCGGATCTTCCGCGGCGGCGGCTTCGCCGACGAAGACCGCTCGATCGGCTCCACCGTCCGCCGCCGGTCGCACCCGACATTCGCGATCGAGGACCTGGGCTTCCGGGTCGCGCAGTCGATCGTCGACTAGGGCTTGAGTGCGAGTTTGCCGACGGTGGCGCGGGCCTCGAGTTCGCTCAGCGCCTTCGGGCCGTCGGCGAGGTCGTAGACGGTCGGGCGGCCGGGTGGGTAGACGCCGGCCTCGATCAGCTCGTCCAGCTCTGCGAGGACCTTCGCGAACAGCTCCGGCGCGTGCCGGATCGTGGTGGTCAGGTGCTGGCCGATCACGTGCACCGGGTGCCGGAAGTTGAGCTCCCAGTTGCTGATCGAGGCTTCGCCCGCCGCGGCCCCGATCACGACAACCTTCCCCGTCACCCGGCGCGCGACCTCGACGCTCTGCCGGAACGTGTCACCGCCGACGGATTCGAGCACGATGTCGGCGCCGCGTCCGTCGGTCAGCCTTCGCACCTCGGCGACCAGATCCGCGTTCCGGTAGTCGATGACATGATCCGCGCCGAGCCGCCGTACGACGTCGTGCTTCGCGGCGGACGCGGTCGCGATGACGGTCGCACCGTAGTACTTCGCGATCCGCACCGCAGCCTGTCCGACACCACCAGCCGCCGCGTGGATCAGCACGAAGTCACCTGCGCTGAGCTGCCCCGGGCGGAGCGACACAAGCGCGGTGGCCCAGTTGAGCACAAGCCCGAGCGCCTCCTCATCACTCCACCCGGCCGGCACAGGCACGACGGCGTCCGCAGCCATCACCATGTACTCCGCAAACGCCCCGGCGCCTGTGCCTATGACGTGGTCTCCTACAGCCACCCGCGTCACGTCCTCGCCCAGGGCAACGACGGTGCCGGCGGCCTCGAAGCCCGCGACGTACGGCGGCTTGGGACCGCCGTCGTACGTGCCGCGCGTCTGCATCACGTCCGCAAAGTTCACGCCGGCGACACCGACCTTCACGAGCACCTCATCCGGCCCCACCACCGGCACCGGAACGTCCACGACCCGCATCACCCCGGGCCCGTCCAACGAAGGCTGCTCCAACGCCCGCACGATCTCACCATCCCTCTATATGTTTGATCTTGATCGTACATCCGTTCGCTACTCATCAAACAAGATCTCGGCATCCGGTCGGTTTCGCCAGCCTGCCCTTCGTGAAGTCCGCCCACTGGCCGATCGAGTCCGGCGTCCAGCCCCTCGCGAGCAACCTCGACAGGACGTCTCGCCGCCCAGCCCTCCTCGCCACGCTCAGCCACCGCCCAACCCCTGCGAAATGACCACACACGTCCTGTCGAGCTGGCACACCCAGGGTCGAGGTCCCGGGACTTTCGACCAATGTTGCCGGGCCTGACAGCCCTTGGTCGCCGTTCGGCTCCCACCTACACACGAAGTAGGTAACACTCCGTGTTCCCTCACCAAGAGAGAGCACGGATCTCGCGGTTCAGCCCAGGGCGGGGCGACCGCATTACGGGGAGGGGGGACACGAGCATGTCTCAGCAGCATCCGCGGCGGAACGATCAAGTGAGGCGGAGCATCTTCACGGCACTGGCAGCCGGAGGGGTTGTCGTTGGCCTGGTGGCGTGTGGCGGGGTGGCAGGCAATCCGGCTAGTACGCAGCCGACGGGCACCAACGCACTTCCTGAGTCGACAGCGACCTCGCCGACTACGAGCGAGACGCCGGCGCCGACCGACGAACCGTCCACCTCTGACACCACCGTCGCGTTCGGCAAGGCGTTCACCTGGGAGAACGGCGTCTCCGCAACCGTGTCCGCGCCGAAGGCATACCGGCGGTCAGATACCGGATTCGGCGGCGAGAGCTTCAAGCACGCTGTTCAGTTCACGATCACGATCGTGAACAAGTCCGGCAAGGCGTTCGATCCTTCGACGGCCACTGCCACCGTTCAGAGTGGCGACGTCGAGGGTGACGAGATCTTCGACTCGGCCCACGGCATCAACGGTTCACCGGACACGAAGATCCTCGACGGCCGGCAGGCGCGGTACAAGGTCGCCTTCGGGGTCTCGAATCCCAAGGACATCGTCTTCGAGTTCACGCCCGGTTTCGAGTACGACTCGGCGATCTGGACGACCTGATCCGGGCGGACGCCGGAAGTGAAGACACGCGCCCAGTGGCCACGCAACGAAAGACCCCTCCCAGATCACCGGGAGGGGCCCTCAACGCCTGCCATTGAAATTTGGTGGACGATACTGGGATCGAACCAGTGACCTCTTCCGTGTCAGGGAAGCGCGCTACCGCTGCGCCAATCGTCCGTCTGGAACCTGATTGAGGTTCTCGAGGTGGAGACGGGATTCGAACCCGTGTACACGGCTTTGCAGGCCGTTGCCTCGCCTCTCGGCCACTCCACCACTGAGAAAGCTGGCGTGCCGAACCCTCTCCGAGCGGACGACCGGGTTCGAACCGGCGACCTCAACCTTGGCAAGGTTGCGCTCTACCAACTGAGCTACGTCCGCATTGCGCCCGGTTTCGATGTCCCCGGCGCGAGAAGAACATTAGCCCATCTCCGCCCCAGTTCAAAAACCGGGGTCCCCCACAGGTCGACGTACGGTCATCAACTGCTCACCTCCGGACTGCCCCGCGGTCCTTGATCACCTGCGCACTAAGGTGATTCCCGGAAGGAGCACCACATGCGTATCTGGCTCAACGGCGCCTTGCTGGACGACGAGGCGACGGTCTCGCCGCTGGACCACGGGCTGACCACCGGCGACGGCGTCTTCGAGACGATCAAGATCGAGAGCGGCCGCCCGTTCGCGGTCCGGCGGCATCTCGACCGGCTGGTCCGTTCGGCGGTCGGGCTCGGCCTCCCGGCGCCGGACGTCGCCGCGATCGAGGCGGGGATCGACGCCGTGATCGAGGCCGACCCGGGGATCCCGTTCGGCCGGCTGCGGATCACGTACACCGGCGGGGTCTCGCCGCTGTCGTCGGACCGCGGTACGTCGGGGCCGACCGTGCTGGTCGCGACACAGGAGATCAAGCGCCCGTCGCCGGTGTCGGCGATCGTGACCGTGCCGTGGGTACGCAACGAGCGCAGCGCGGTGGCCGGCCTGAAGACCACGTCGTACGCCGAGAACGTCCGCGCGCTCGCCTACGCGAAGGAACGCGGCGGCAGCGAGGCGATCTTCGCGAACACGATCGGCAACCTCAGCGAGGGCACCGGCTCGAACATCTTCTGCGTGTACGACGGTGAGCTGGTCACGCCGACGCTCGAATCGGGCGCACTGGCCGGCGTGACGCGCGCGCTCGTGCTGGAGTGGTTCGGCGGCGTGGAGCGCGACGTGCCGCTGGAGCGGCTGTTCGAGGCCGAGGAGATCTTCCTCACATCGACAACTCGTGACGTCCAGGACATCCAGCGTGTCGACGACCGCGACCTGCCGGCGCCCGGCACCATCACCGCGCAGGTCGCGAAGATCTTCGCGGAACGCTCCGCGGAAAACCCCAACCCCTGACAGACGCCGGCCTGGGGAGGAATTCGTCCCTGATCGGGCGGACAATCCTCCCCAGGCCGGCGTTCGTTCCTGAGTTATTCGCCGGAGGCTTTGCGGCGCTCGCGGTACGCCGCGACGTGCAAGCGGTTGCCGCACGTCCTGGCATCGCAGTACCGCTTCGAACGGTTGCGCGACAGGTCGATCAAGGCGTCGTCGCAGTCCGGCGCCTCGCAGCGCCGCAGGCGTTCGCGTTCACCCGCGGAGATCACCTGGGCGAGCGCGATCCCGCACTCCACGGTGATCCGGCAGGCCAGCGACGCGCCGTCGCGGGAGTAGTGGATGTGCCACGGGTGCCCGTCGTGGTTGGTCAGCCGCGGAGTCGACGTCCCACGCGCGATGATCGCGTTGATCATCGTCGCCGCGGACGCGTCGGAATCCGTGGTGAACACCGGCGCGAACAGCGGGCGCAGGTCCCGGACCTCGGCCAGGTCCTTCTCCGTCAGCATGCCGACCGCGCTGAACTCCCGTTCCTGGACGAACTTCTCCAGATCCTCCAGGGTCTCCAGCGAGTCGACCTGACTGTTCGGTCCGGGCATGGTGTTGACGAGCCGGACCAGCGTCCCGAGCGCCTGCTCGGTGTCGTGCGAGAAAGTCACAATCACGTCTCCAACGCGACGGGATCTCCGTCCTGCAGCAAGAGTAGCCCGGCCCGATTAGATCGTCGCTTCATCATGCGCTATGGTTTCACCCGCAACACCACATAAGAAACATCAGCACCACCCCGGGCGATTGGCGCAGTGGTAGCGCGCTTCGTTCACACCGAAGAGGTCACTGGTTCGAACCCAGTATCGCCCACGAAGTCGATAGGCGGCGTGTGCTCGCGGAAAGCGCGAGCCGCGTCGCCTTCGTCGTTTTGTGCGGCTGCGCTTCGCTTGCCGCCGGCGGGGGCTCCGCCACCCGCACCCCCCTGCGCCGTCGCTTCGCTCGGCGGCGGTGGTTG
>NZ_JBSGFZ010000014.1:0-70746 GCF_053603655.1 Kribbella sp. NPDC004138 | reverse complement strand
GGGGTTCGGCGGTCAGCCCACCTGCGGTGGTTGGGGTTCGGCGGTCAGCCCACCTGCGGTGGTTGGGGTTCGGCGGTCAGCCCACCTGCGGTGGTTGGGGTTCGGCGGTCAGCCCACCTGCGGTGGTCGCGGCAGGCGGTCATCTCTCGCCGCATGGGTCGGGTTCGCCGGGACGCTCACCGCGCCGGGGAGGCAGAGGCGGCTGCTCGACCAGCTGCCGCAGGACCGAGACGCCAAGCGTCAGTCCAGCCAGCGACCGTCTTCGAACAGCACGCGCTCCTTCAGCTCGTTCACCTCGCGCCAGGCCTGGATCCGCGTCGGCGTCACGCGGAAGAACGGGTAGTTGCCCAGCGGCCGCGGGTCGAAGCCGGCCTTCTCGGCGAACGCCTGGCCCTCGGCGTCCGACGGCTCGACGACCTCGACGGTGCCGGTCACATGGATCACGTCGCGCACCTCCCCCAGCGTCAGCTGTACGACGGGGTTCGCCAGCAGGTTGCGCCCGGTCGGGTTGGTCCGCGCGGTCGACAGCAGCAGCGTCCCGTCGCTCCACAGGAACGAGAGCGGCATCAGGTACGGCGTACCGTCCGGCGAAGCGGTGGACACCCAGGCGTCGACGTCCTGCTCGAGACGGGCCAAGGTGTCCTGCTTGCGCACGCCCAACGGGCGGGGTGCTGCCGTCATCGCTCGCTCCTCTGTCACATGTTGTGCTCGTGGTCCGTCAATCATCTGACGGCGCTCGGCCGGTCAGTGTGACAGGTGAAGGATGTGGTCGCGATGAGCGGGGACGAGTGGCTGGCGACGCGGTTCGAGCAGAACCGGGACCGGCTGCGGGCCGTCGCGTACCGGATCCTCGGGTCCGAGCCGGAGGCCGAGGACGCGGTCCAGGAAACCTGGATCCGGCTCAGCCGCAGCGACAGCGCGACGATCGACAACCTGGGCGGCTGGCTGACCACGGTGGTCGGGCGGATCTGTCTCGACATGCTGCGTGCGCGGCGCGGGCGACCCGAGCTGCCGGTCGGCGATCACGCGCCGGGGCTCGCGGACGACGTCGTACCGGATCCTGAACTCGAAGCAGTACAGGCGGATTCGGTCGGGCTGGCGTTGCTCGTCGTGCTCGAGACGCTGTCGCCGGCCGAGCGGCTCGCGTTCGTGCTGCACGACCTTTTCGCCGTGCCGTTCGAGGACATCGCGCCGATCATCGGGAAGTCGCCGGCGGCCGCGCGGCAGATCGCCAGCCGGGCGCGACGGCGCGTCCGCGGTACGCCGGAGCCGGCCGAGGTCGACGTACAGCGACAGAAGGAGGTCGTCACCGCGTTCCTCGCCGCGGCCCGGGGCGCCGACTTCTCGGGACTGTTGCGGGTGCTCGATCCGGAGGTCGTCGTCCGCGCGGATGCGGGCGCCGCGGCGTACGGCGGGCCGGCGGCCGAGGTGCTCGCCGGCGCGGAGCGCGTCGCACACGAGTTCTCCGGGCGGGCCGCGGCGGCGAAGCTGGTGCTCGTCGACGGCTGGCCCGGGCTGGTGTGGATGCGACGGGGCGAACCGCTGATTGTGTTCTCTTTCACCGTGGCCGGCGGGCGTGTCGCGGCGATCGATCTCCGGGGCGACACGGAGTACCTGGAAAACGTCGATCTGGTGACCTTGAAGGGGTGATCCGGCGGCGTGGCGAGTGGACAGAATGGATGGGACTCGTGTGACGGATGGGGCACTCCTCGCGCTCGTCGCGACACAGCGGAATCCGGTTTTTGTCCGGGCGGAAAGTGCGCTACTGTTCTGCTCTCGCACCGAGCGGAAACGCCCCGGAGCGAAGCGCGGACGTAGCTCAGTTGGTAGAGCGCAACCTTGCCAAGGTTGAGGTCGCCGGTTCGAACCCGGTCGTCCGCTCGGAGAGGGTTCGGCAGGCCACCGTCCTCACAAGGGAAAAGGCCTCAGTGGTGGAGTGGCCGAGAGGCGAGGCAACGGCCTGCAAAGCCGTGTACACGGGTTCGAATCCCGTCTCCACCTCGAGAACCTCAATCAGGTTCCAGACGGACGATTGGCGCAGCGGTAGCGCGCTTCCCTGACACGGAAGAGGTCACTGGTTCGATCCCAGTATCGTCCACGAAGTCGATAGGCGACTCGTGTCCGCGGAGAGCGCGGACCGGGTCGCCTTCGTCGTGTTGTGCGGCTGCGCTTCGCTTGCCGCCGGCGGGGGCTCCGCCACCCGCACCCCCTGCGCCGTCGCTTCGCTCGGCGGCGGTGGTCGGGTTGGGCGGTCAGCTCACCCGCGTGCGTTGGGTATGGCGGCAGTGGTCGGGTTGGGCGGTCGACTCACCCGCGCGGGTTCGGTACGGCGGCAGTGGCCGGGTTCGGCGGTCAACTCACCCGCGCGGGTTCGGTTCGCCGGCTCGTACGGACGGCGCCTGTCAGGTTGGGCAGTCGGCGCACCCGTGAGGGTTGAGTTCGGCGACGGAGCTGGGTTGAGCAGCCGACTCATCCGCGGGGCAGGCGCCGCCGCCTCGGTTGGCGGCGGCGCCTGTCCCCGGGGCTGGGATGGTTCAGTTGCGTGCGCCGTGGGACTGAGCTGCGATTGCTGCTAGGAGGATTGCGGCTCCTACGAGGGCTGGGGTGGTGAGGTGTTCGTGGAAGGCGAGGATGCCGATGGCTGCGGCGACGACCGGTTCCAGCAGAGCGATGGTGGCGGCTGTCGAGGCTTTCAGGGTCTTCAGGCCTGTGTAGAAGAGCGTGTACGCGAACGCCGTCGGGATCAGGCCGAAGTACGCGATCAGTAGCCAGCCGGTGAGTGTGGCCGGGAGGGCGGCGAAGGGGGCGAGGAAGGCGGCGCCGACGATGAAGCCCAGGAGTGCAGCGGTGACGGGGTCTGGGGTGTTGCGGTTCAGGAGTGTTGTCAGTGTGTAGCCCGCGGCAGAGGCTACGGCTGCTGCTATGCCGGTGAGACTGGCCGTCCCGGCGGTTGCCGACAGCAGGCCGAGGCCTGCGACAGCCACGAAGAGGGCCGGCGTCAGTCGTTCGCGGGCGGCGACGGCGACAAGGATCGGCGCGGCACCCAAGGCGATCACCGTGGCCGTACCGACGCCGACGCGCGGGATCGCGGTGAAGTAGCCGAGCTGGCAGACAGCCAAACCCAAGCCGCTCAGCACATGACGCACCGAGCCGGCCGCCGCCAACGGACGAAGCGGGGTACGGCGGGTGAGGAGGCGGGCAAGGATCAGCCAGAGGGCGGCGGATGCCAGGCGCCAGAAGGAGACGGCGAGTGGTGTGAGGCCCTGCTGGGTGAGAAGGGCGCCGGTCGGGCCGCCGGTGCCCCAGGCGACGGCGGCGGCGATGATGGCGACGAGGGCATGCCTCGTCGAGAGACGGTGGTGCATCGGACACTCCGGGAAGGTGTTCGCAACGAATGGTCGAGGCGTCTGCGAACAGCCCGAAGAAGCCCAGGCCGACGACCTGGGCGCGAGAGCAGCCGTCCGCTAAGCGGCGGCCGGCGGAGTGATGATGCGATGCACGAGGAGGACCTTAACCAGTCCCCCGCCGTCGGGCGAACGCATTTACATCCGCAGGTACGAACCCCCGTTGAAGTCCAGCACGGTCCCGGTGGCGAACTCGGCCTCGGGCGATGCCAGGTACAGGATCGCGGCGGCGACCTCGGACGGATCGGCCACGCGTTCGAGCGGGCTCTCCAGCCGGCGCCGGTCGTACCCGTCGCCGGCCAGGTTCACCGCGGCCATGTCTGTCACGGTCCAGCCCGGCGCGATCGCGGTGACCGCGATCCCGTCCGGCCCGAGCGCCCGCGCCAGCGACTGCGTGAACGAGACGATCGCCGCCTTCGAGGCGCCGTACGCCGGCTGGTTCGGCTCGCCGCGGAAGGCGCCTCGCGACGACACGTTCACGATCCGGCCGCCGCGCGGCATGTGCCGGACCGCGCACCAGGTGACGTTGGACGGGCCAACGAGATTCACCGCGAGCGTGTCCGTCCACGCCTGCTGCCATTCGGCGTACGTCGACTCGCGGATCCGATGCGGGTGGTACACGCCGGCATTGTTCACCAGGACATCGATCCCGCCGAGCGTCCGCGCCGCGTCGTCGACCGCGGTCCGGATCGCCTCCGGGTCGGCGAGGTCGGCCTGGACCATCACGTGTCCGGTCCCGGGAAGCTCCTTCAGGACCTGGGCCGCGGCGTCCGGCGAGGCGCTGTAGTGAACGGCTACGCGATCGCCCGCGGCAGCGAACGCCCGCGCCGCCGCCGCGCCGATCCCCCGCGAAGCCCCCGTCACCAGCACAGATCGGTTCATGGGACCGATCCTTTCATCAACCGCGAGGCTTGATGTCCCGCCGGTACGACTTGCTGGCCCGCACCCAGTCCTTCTTCGCCTGCGCCCGCAGCCGCGCGTCAGCCCGACGAGCCATGTACGCCGCTTCGCGCTGCAGCTTCACCCAGCTGTCGTAGCGCCGGTACGGCAACGACCCGTCCTCCAGCGCCGCCTGCACCGCGCATCCGGGCTCCATCACATGTGAGCAGTCCTTGAACTTGCACTGCTCCGCCAGCGACGTGATGTCGGGGAACGCCGCGGCCAGTCCTTCGCCGCTCTCCTGCAGACCGATCCCCCGCAGCCCCGGCGTGTCGATGACGACCCCGCCCGCGGGCAGCACGATCAGCTCGCGCCGTACCGACGTATGGCGGCCCTTGCCGTCCTCGCGGATCTCCTGCACGTCCAGCAGCTCCACACCGGCGAGAGCGTTCACCAGCGACGACTTGCCGGCACCACTCGAGCCGAGCAGCGCCAGCGTGGCGTTCCCGTCGAGCAGCGCCCGTACGTCGTCCATGCCCGCACCCGTGGTCGCGCTGCACACCAGTACGTCGGCACCGGGCGCGGCGAGCGCCACGTCCTCGGCCAGCGACTCGGCGTCCCCGACGAGGTCGGACTTGGTCAGTACGACGACCGGCCGCGCACCGCTCTCCCAAGCCAGCGCCAGGAACCGCTCGATGCGGACGATGTTCGGCTCCGGGACCAGACCGACGACGATGGCGATCACGTCGACGTTGGCGGCAAGCACCTGCCCGCGCGACGAACCGCCGACCTCGGCGCGCACGATCGTGGTCCGGCGCGGCAGCACCGACTCGAGCGTGATCCGGTCGTCCGGCCAGAACCGCAGGACGCCCCAGTCCCCTGTGCAGGGGCCGGCCTGGGCGTCGGAGGCCATCTCGGCGAGCAGTGCCCCGGACCAGCTGGCACGGACCGGACCGTCCTCGGTTAAGACCGTCGCCAGGCCCTTGTCGACCCGGGCGACGCGTCCCGGAACGAGGTCCTCCGGGACGGACTGCAGAAACTCGGCCGTGGAACTGTCGAGTCCCAGGGCCTGAAGTGTGGCTGACATGCGGCGAACCTTTCCGAGGGTCCGGCCGCGGGATCAGGTCAGCGGACGGACGGTGTAGGAGACAACGGCCCGACGGGCCTGTTGAAAGCTCATGGCGGTTGCCTCCCTCCTGGTTCCAGCGGTCCCGAGCTGGGGACCGTGTGTCGCGATGCGGTCAGCCTAGGTCGTCGGTGTCACCCTGCGCACCGGATTTTCCGACCGAAGCCGGCTTGCGCGCGGCCTCGGTCTCACCTTGAGCTTCAGGCTCAGGCTCAGGCTTCGGTCGAGGCACCGCATTGCGTGGCCGTTCGGCGAGCTTCTCGACCTTCCGCCCGAGTTGTGCCTCGGGCCGCTCCTCCTCAGCCACCGGGGTCAGCGTGTGGTCGTGGTGCGGCTCCGACTCCGCCTTCATCACCGGCTCGACCTCGTCGCCGGCCTCCTCGACCGTCGCGACCTTCCTGACCTCGGCGACCTGCGCCTTGTGCGGCCACAGCCGGTCCACGACCGCGTTCAGCGCGGCGCCGATGAGTACGGCGATCGCGGTCATGTAGAGCCACATCAGGACCGCGATCGGCGCGGCCAGCGGCCCGTAGATCGACGTACCGCCGACCGTGCTCTGCAGGATCCACCGGAGCACGAAGCTGCCCAGGATCCAGATCGACAGCGCCAGGAACGAGCCGGGCAGGTCGGAGACCCACGGCGTCCGGATCGGGACCGACAGGTGGTACAGGGTGTTCAGGAAGCCCGCGGACAGGATCGTGACCACCGGCCAGTACAGCTGGTTCAGGAAGTCCAGCCGGTGCGGCAGCAGCGCGTCGACCGCGTTCGGTCCGGCCAGCACCAGCGGCAGGACGATGACCCCGATGACGAGGGCCGCGCAGTACAGCGAGAACGACAGCGCCCGGGTCCGGACGATGCCCCGCTTGCCGCCCATCCCGTACATGATCGTGATGGTGTCGACGAACACGTTCAGCGCGCGGCTGCCGGACCACAGGGCCAGCACGAAACCGATCGAGATGACGTCCGGCCGGCCGCCGTTCAGCACCTGGTCGAGGGTCGGCGCGATGACGTTCTTGATCGAGTCGTCGGTCAGCGCCCGGGCGGCCAGGTCGACGATCTGCTGCTTGATGTCGTTGATCGTCTCGACCTCGAACCACTTGCTCGCGATGTAACCGAGCGAGCCGGCCAGCCCAAAGATCAGCGGCGGCAGCGAGAGGATCGCGAAGAACGCCCCCTCGGCCGCGAGTCCGGTGACCCGGTAGCGCAGACAGACGCCGACCGTCTGGGTGAGCAGCTTCCAGGTCGTCGCGGGGACCTTGCGAACCCATGCCAATGAGAGGGAGCTCCCACCAGTGGGTCCTGCCCCAGAACGTGCCATACCGCTTACCGTACTGACATGGCGGACCCATTCGCGGTAACGAATCAGGCTCCCCCACTGCGGGGCGTGAACTTCTTCACCCAGGACCGGCCCCTCGGTGACGCTCTGCGTCCGTACGCCGACCTGACGGCGGATCCCGGCCTCGGCCGGATCGGCGAGCTCGCGGGCTCCGAGGAGGCCCGTGCGCACGCCCTCCCGGCGAATCAGAACCCGCCGGTCCTGCGCACCCACGACCGCTACGGGAACCGGATCGACGAGGTCGAGTTCCACCCGTCGTGGCACTGGCTGATGGAGCAGGCGGTCGGGTTCGGGCTCCAGGCCGCGCCCTGGACGACCCAGCCGAGCGACCACCCGGCGCCGCATCTGACCCGCGCCGCCGGGTTCTACCTGTGGTCGCAGGTCGAGCCCGGGCACGGCTGCCCGATCTCGATGACGTACGCCGCGGTGCCGGCGCTGAGGGCGGACGAGCAGCTCGCCAAGGAATGGGTCCCACAGCTGGCGTCGACCCGGTACGACGTACGGCGGTTGCCGGTCGGGGCGAAGCGCGGCGTACTCGCCGGGATGGGGATGACCGAGAAGCAGGGCGGCTCCGACGTCCGGGCGAACCTCACCACCGCGACCCCCGCCGGGGACGTGTACCAGCTGAACGGGCACAAGTGGTTCTGCTCCGCGCCGCAGGTGGACCTCTTCCTGGTCCTGGCGCAGGCGCCGGACGGACTGAGCTGCTTCGTCGTACCGCGGGTTCTTGCCGACGGCAACCGGAACCCGTTCGCGCTGCAGCGGCTCAAGGACAAGCTCGGGAACCGGTCGAACGCGTCGTCGGAGGTCGAGTTCCACGGCACGATCGGGTACCGGCTGGGAGACGAGGGCGCCGGAGTGCGGACGATCATCGAGATGGTCGCGGCGACCCGGCTGGACTGTGTGCTGGGCTCCGCGGCCCTGCAGCGGCGGGCGCTGGTCGAGGCTGTTTGGCATACGCGGCACCGGAGCGCGTTCGGTGGGTTGCTGGCGGACAAGCCTGCCATGCAGAACGTGCTGGCGGATCTCGCGATCGAGTCCGAGGCAG
Organism: Kribbella sp. NPDC004138; assembly: GCF_053603655.1. Taxonomy (NCBI): domain Bacteria; kingdom Bacillati; phylum Actinomycetota; class Actinomycetes; order Propionibacteriales; family Kribbellaceae; genus Kribbella; species Kribbella sp. NPDC004138. Next base: position 62,953 of record NZ_JBSGFZ010000014.1, on the reverse strand, counting down.
CGACGGCCCTGGGGATGCGCCTGGCCGCCGCGGTGGACGCCGCGACCGCGGGCGACCCGCAGCAGGCGGCGTTTCGGCGGATTGCGTTACCTCTCGCGAAGTTCTGGGTGTGCAAGCGGACGCCGTTCATGGTGGCCGAGGCGCTGGAATGCCTCGGCGGGAACGGGTACGTCGAGGAGTCCGGGCTGCCGCTGCTCTACCGGGAGTCGCCGCTGAACTCGATCTGGGAGGGGTCGGGCAACGTCAACGCGCTCGACGTCCTGCGGGCGCTGCGCCGCCCGGAGTCGCTCGACGCGTGGCTGACGGAGATGGCTGCCGTTCAGGGTGCCGATCAGCGGCTGGACGCGGCGGCGAACGACGTACTGCAAGCGCTTGCTGACACCGAGAATGCCGAAGCAGGTGCCCGCCGACTGGCTGCGCGGATGGCCCTGTGCCTGCAGGCCTCGCTGCTGATCCGGAACTCGACCCCCACTGTCGCGGACGCCTTCGTCGCGTCCCGCCTGGCGAACGACTGGGGCGGTGTCTTCGGCACTCTCCCCCGCTCAACCCCCTTCCCCGCAATCATCGACCGCGCCCTCTGACACGTTGCGTCCGAAGAACCGGAGTGACGTCTCGCCAGTTCTTCGGACGTAAGCGACGACGGGGGCGGCGCGCGCGATAGGGTGAGGCGTCGCGACTGGCGCGCTAGGTGGAGAACCACCGGGGAGCGAAGAACGCGGGCACCGTGCGCCTGGGTGCCGGCGACCCACTGCAACCGCAGGAGAGACAACGATGACTCAACCCTTCGACGCCGCCGCCGCGTCGGCCGCGTACAACAACGCGCTGCAGGTGATCGCCGCGGTGGAGCCCACGATCGCCGGCGCGATCAAGGCCGAGCTGGCCGACCAGCGGTCCTCGCTGAAGCTGATCGCGAGTGAGAACTACGCCTCCCCCGCCACCTTGCTCACGATGGGCAACTGGCTGTCGGACAAGTACGCCGAGGGCACCATCGGGCACCGCTTCTACGCCGGCTGCCAGAACGTCGACACCGTCGAGCAGACCGCGGCCGACCACGCGCGGGCCCTGTTCGACGCTCCGCACGCCTACGTCCAGCCGCACTCCGGTATCGACGCGAACCTGGTCGCGTTCTGGGCGATCCTGGCCCAGCGGATCGAGTCCCCGGCGCTGGCCGAAGCGGGCGCGAAGCACGTCAACGACCTGACCGAACAGGACTGGACCAAGCTCCGCAAGGCGCTCGGCGACCAGAAGATGCTCGGCATGTCGCTGGACGCCGGCGGTCACCTGACGCACGGTTTCCGGCCGAACATCTCCGGCAAGATGTTCAACCAGCACTCCTACGGCACCGACCCGGCGACCGGGCTGCTCGACTACGACGACGTCGCCCGCAAGGCCCGCGAGTTCAAGCCGCTGATCCTGATCGCCGGCTACTCGGCGTACCCGCGCAAGGTGAACTTCGCGAAGATGCGCGAGATCGCCGACGAGGTCGGCGCGACTCTGATGGTCGACATGGCGCACTTCGCCGGCCTGGTCGCGGGCAAGGTCTTCACCGGCGACTTCGACCCGGTCCCGCACGCGCACGTCACGACGACCACGACGCACAAGTCGCTGCGCGGGCCGCGCGGCGGCATGGTCCTGTGCCAGCCGGAGTACGCCGAGTCCGTCGACCGCGGCTGCCCGATGGTCCTGGGCGGCCCGCTCAGCCAGACGATGGCCGCGAAGGCCGTCGCGCTGGCCGAGGCGCGGCAGCCCTCGTTCCAGGAGTACGCGCAGGCGGTCGCCGACAACGCGGTCACGCTTGCCGACGGCCTGATGAAGCGCGGCGTCAAGCTGGTGACGGACGGCACCGAGAACCACCTGGTCCTGCTCGACGTCTCGTCGTACGGCATCACCGGCCGGCAGGCCGAGTCGGCGCTGCTCGACGCGGGCATCGTCACCAACCGCAACGCCGTCCCGCGCGACCCGAACGGCGCCTGGTACACGTCGGGCGTCCGGATCGGTACGCCGGCGCTCACCACGCGCGGCTTCGGCGCCGACGAGTTCGACCGGGTCGCCGAGCTGATCGTCGACGTGCTCTCCGCGACCACGCCGACGACCACCTCCGCGGGCGCACCGTCCAAGGCGAAGTACGTGCTGGCCGACGGCGTCGCCGACAAGACCAAGGCCGCCTCGGCCGAGATGCTCGACAAGTTCCCGCTGTACCCGGGCCTCGTGCTCAACTGACACGCAAACCAGCGCCCGCTCCCCCGTGGAGCGGGCGCTGTGTCGTGTGATCAGGAGTCCTGCACACCCGTCAGCACGTCCGGCGAGGGCTTCGCGGCGCGCTTCGGCATCAGTACGGCCGCGAGGACCGCGCCGGTGACAGCGATGCCGGCGGACACCCACATCGTGGTGTTCAGGCTGGTCAGGAAGGCGTCGCGCACGCTGTTCGCAAGATCGGCCGACCCCGTCTTCGCGGCCACCGCGAGTCCGCCGCCGAGGCCCTTCTCGACCGCGTCCGCTGCCTGCGCCGGCAGACCTGTGGTGTCGACGTCGTGGCGGTAGACCGAGTTCAGGACGGTGCCGAGGACGGCGACCCCCACCGTGCCGCCGACCTGGCGGAACGCCTGCAGCAGACCCGATCCGGTGCCGGCCCGCTCCGGGTCGAGGACGCCGAGCGCCGCGTTCATTGCCTGCGGCATCGAGCACCCGAGGCCGAAGCCGACCACGGCGAACCAGGTCGCGGTGTAGCCGTACCCGGTGCCGAGGTCGGTGAAGGCGCCGAGCACGGACCCGGCCGCCATCACCGCGAAACCGGTCATCACGACCAGCCGGGTGCCGACGCGGGCCTCGACCGGTTCGGCCAGCTTCGCGCCGACCGTCATACCGCCGATGAACGGCAGCAGCTTCAGCCCGGTGTGCAGCGCGTCGGACCCGTTGATGCCCTGGAAGTACTGCGGCATCGTGAACAGCAGCCCGAAGATCGCGAACACCGAGACGGTCAGCAGCACGGCGCCGCCGGTGAACACCTTCTCGCTGAACAACCGCAGCTCGATCAGCGGACCGGCGGCCCGCCGCTGCCAGATCAGGAACGCGCCGATCAGGACGACGGCCAGCGCGAGGTACACGATCGTGACGCCGTCACCCCAGGACGTCTCGCCGGCCTTCGTCACGCCGTACACCAGAGCCGCCAGACCCGCGCTGGACAAGACGATGCCGGGCCAGTCGATGGCCGGGCGGTTCGAGCTGCGGCTCTCCGGGACGAGCAGCGTGACGGCGAACGCGGCGAGGAACGCGATCGGCACGTTGATCACGAAGATCCACTGCCAGCCGGCGTGGTCGAGCAGCAGGCCGCCGACGATCGGGCCGAGTGGCATACCGATGCTGTTGGCAACGACGAAGAACCCGATCGCCTTCTTCCGCTCCTCCGCGGTGCGGAACAGCACGGTGATCAGCGACAGCGCGACCGGAACGATCATCGCCGCGCCGATCCCGAGGAACGCCCGGGCGGCGATCAGCTGACCGGCCGAGTCCGACAGCGCGCAGGCGACGGACGCCAGCCCGAACAGGGACAGCGCGATCGCGATGATCCTGCGCCGGCCGTACCGGTCGCCGAGCAGCCCGGCCGGCAGCAGCAGCGCGGCGAGCACCAGGTTGTAGCTGTTCGCCATCCATTGCAGCTGGCTGGTGGACGCGTCCAGGTCCTGGGAGAGCGTCGGGAGGGCGACGTTGAGCACGGTGGTGTCCAGGCCGAGGACGAGGACGGCGAGACACAGGGCGATGAGCACACCGAAGCGCCGCGCACCGGTGAGCGCCGGCGAGGAAGTGCCGATGGTCGAAGTCATGAAATTCAAAATATCAGAAGTTTGTGATAGTTACGATAGATCAGATTACTGTAAGCTTCAACCATGGCGGAGGAACCGAGCCGGGAGGCAGTCAGCCAGTTCGTCGAGCGCTTCGCGGGCGTGCTGGCGAACAGCGGCGTACCGACGATGTCGGCGCGGGTGATGGGCGCGATGCTGGTCAGCCCGACCGGCACGATGACGGCGGCCGAGCTCGCCGACTCGCTGAAGATCAGCCAGCCCGCCGTGTCCGGCGCCGTCCGGCAACTGCTCCAGGTCTCCTTCATCTCCCGCGAGCGGCTGCAGGGCTCGCGCAAGGACCACTACCGGATCCGCGAGGACGTCTTCGCGGCGATCCTCGAGCGCCGCAACCTGGCCCTCAGCGAGTGGGAGTCGACCAGCCGATCCGGCGCGTCGCTGTTCGGCGAGGACTCCCCCGTCGGCCGGCGCCTCACCGAAGCGGCCGACTTCTTCGCCTTCATCCACGCCGACATGGACCAGATGATCAAGAATTGGCGCTCGGAACACCCACGGTGAACCGCCGCGAGGCGAAGCGGCTCGTCGGTACGGCGTGGCTGGACAGCGACTACCGCACCGCGTGGGAGACCCGTCACGTCGCGGGCCGAGTTGCGCGCGCGGACGTCGTTCGCCTCCCGGCTGGCGCGGGCGGTGTCCGCGGACGAGTGGCCGCAGATCATCGCCGAGTACGAGCGGCGCCGGCGCGGCGAGCGACCGCAGTACCGGTACGTCGGGCATCGGCCGCTGAACGCGACGTCGCACGCGCTGATGGACGAGGCCTGGGTGCGGGGCGACCTGCCGACGGATCCGTTCCGGGCGTGGAACGTGCTGAAGTACGAGGACGAGGGAGCCTTCTACAGCTCGTTCTTCACGCACGGCAACGCGCGCGGGTATGCCGGCGGTGAGACGAACGTGGGGTTCCAGCGCGGGCGGGTCGTGTTCGACGTGAACTGGCGGCGAAGCGCCTTGCTCGCCGGCGAGCAGGCAGTCCTTCGCCGCAGCCGGTTCCTCCGCGCGAAGGAGCTGGTCAAGTTCTTCCGGACCGAGCTGAAGGAGGTCGTCCGACCCCCGGCCGAGTCCGCTGCGGCGCCCACGACGTACGAGGACGTCTACACTCCCGAGGTGGTCGCAGCCGTCGCCGACTTCACGAAACCCGAAGCGCTGCGCTCGCCGACTGCTCGCGGGGAGACCACGCCGGACCGGCACCGTGCGTCCGCGATCGAGGTCGCCAACACCGTGGAGCGCGCTCTGCCACCCTTGACCGCCGCGCCACGACCCTCGGCCGGCGTGCCGGAAGCCGGCAGTACGACGTCGCACGGCGCCCGCGCGGATCATCCACGCCGGCCGGACGGCCCCGTTCGTTGAGCCCTACTTGCAGGTTGTGCTGATCGGGGGTGCTGAGAGGTCTGCCTGCAGCTGACGGGCCGCGGCGACAGCGACGGCGTCGGCGCCGTGCGGGGCGACGACCTGCATCCCGACCGGGAGACCGTTCGACAGACCGGCCGGGACGCTCACCGCGGGATGACCGGTCACGTTGAAGACCCAGCACGGATCGCCGGTCACGATGCTCTGTTCGTGCTGGTCGTAGCCGTGGGCAACGGTCAGCGTCGTCGGAGTCACCAGGACGTCGACCTCCGCGAAGAGGTCGGCGAGCGCGGTGTTGTTGTGGTCCCGGATCTCACGGGCCCGGTTGGCTGCGGCGGCCACCGAACCCCGTCCGTTGTCGAGCGCCGACAGGACCGGCCACGCCTCGTCCGTGGGTGCGAGCTTCAACGGCACGTCGACCACCTGGACGTCAGTCGCCGCCAGGCGTTCACGCAGTACGCGATCGACGCCATCCTCCGCGGGACAGGCGCCCAGCGTCGAGAAGTACGCAACCCGCCACCGCCGGGTGGACTCGGTCGGTACCGGCCAGTGCGGCAGGGCCGACGGGTCGAGGCGGTGCGGCCCGCTGGCGATGCTCGTCGCGAGGACGACGTCGTCGAGGTCCGCGCCGATCACGCCGGCCGTGGTCAGCCCGCCGAGCCCGCGCCCACCCGGCCGCGGCACGCGACCGTACGTGCCCTTGAACCCGACGATCCCGCAGAACGCCGCCGGGATCCGCAACGATCCGCCGCTGTCACCACCGGTAGCGAGCGGTACGACGCCCGCCGCCACCGCGGCCGCTCCCCCCGCGGTCGAACCGCCGGGCGACCGCTCGGGATCCCACGGATTCCGGGTGTACTCCCGCCCGTTCCACCCGAACGTCAGCGACACGGCACCCGGCCGCGCCCGCGTCGCCCACCCGATCGGGATCGCTCCGGCCGTGACCAGGCGTTCCAGGATCGGCGACTCGGGCGGCGTCCGCGCCTTGATCAAGAACGGCACACCCGCCAGCGCCCCGGTCGGTCCCAACCGCTCCGCCGTCCGCCGCGCCCGCTCCGCGTCGAGCTCCTCGACAAAGTGCAGCAGAGGATCCAGCCGCTGAGCGGCGTCGAGAGCGGCCTCGACAACCTCGAGCGCGGTCACACTGCCCGACCGCACCGACGCCGCAGTCTCACGGGCCGTCATCCGGCGACGAGGGCGTAGGCGAAGGGGAGCCGGCGATCCAGCCACGGAGCTTTGATCGTGATCGACTTGGTTGCTTCGGACAACATGACGACGTCGTCGCCGGCTCGCCACTCGAGGACGCGTTCCTTGGTGGGCTGGTCGCCGCCCTCGGCGCCGAAGCTGGTGAGGGCGTCGAGGACGCCGGTGAAGATGCGGCCCGCAGCCTTCTCGGCAAGTTGTTTGGCGTCGCCGCTCAGCCACTCGGTGCGCCCGACGATCTCCGGACGGCCGGGCTGGTCGATACGCCAGTTCGGGCGCAGCAACGGCCGCGTCGACGGGATGCGGGTGATGGAGCCGAGAGATGAATCGTCGGCACCGCGCACGGTCCAGGAGTCGGGACCCGCCGCTACGGCGACGCACAGCAATTGGGTCAGTTCGGCGTCGAGGTACAGCGAGTGGTCCGGCCCGGCGTACGCGCACGCCGCGAGCACCCGGTCGTGCTTCCCGCCCTGCGGCACCCGAATCGCCTTCGGCCCCCAGCCGATCTTCTTGCGCTTCGGCGTAGCCGGCCGCTCGACCGTACCGACGGTGAATTGGCGGACGCTCTCCCAGCCGGACACCTGCGCGAGTTTACGGCAGCTGCGACGCGAGCGTGCACGCTCGACAGGACGTATCCATCCCGAGCCGGCAGGCGCACGCGGGACGACCCGCGCGGAAGGCAGACATGTCCTGTCGACCCTGCACATGAGTTCAGCGATTGACCCGGGCCGCCGCCCACAGGACCAGGGCCGCGAACAACGATGCGACGAGCACGCAGGCGACGGGAATGCTCGAGAGGCTGATCAAGGCGCCGAAGCCGGTCATCGCGACGGGCATCAGGGCCTCGTCGGACAGGTTCACGATGCTGAAGCTGCGACCGAGGTACGCCGGGGCGACCGACTGCTGGAACGCCGCCGACAACTGCGCCGACGCGATCCCGGCCGTGCAGCCGATCATTGCCATCGCGACGAAGACACCGAGCTTCGGCATCAGCCCGATCATCGCGCATCCGGCCGCCTGGACGACGAGTGCGAGCAGACCGGATCGCGCCAGGTCGGCCGGCTTCCACCGCATCGCCACCAGCGCACCGACCGCGGCGGCGACCCCGGAACACGCCTCGAACCACCCGTACCAGGCCGAGCCCCAGCCCGCGGAGTGCGTGCGTTGCACCAGACCGACGGCGAGGATCGGGCCGACGCACAGATTCAGCCCGGAGAACGCGATCACCAGCGTCCGCGCCCGGAGGTCCCGCTTCAGGTAGCCGAAGCCGTCGCGCAGGTCCGCGCGGATCGACCGCCCCACCGACACCGGCTGCGGGAGCCGGGGCTTCACCAGGAACGCGAGTGCCAGCGCGATCACCACGAACGACGTCGCGTCGGCGATCATCACCGTGATCAGCCCGCCGTGCGCGACCAGCAGGCCGCCGAGCGGAGCGCCCGCGAAGATCGCGAGCCGCTGCGCCAGTTGCGAGCCTGCCGACAGCTTCACCAGGTCCTCCGAGCGGACCATCCGCCGCGGTAGCGTCCCGGAGGCAGGTGTGTAGAGCGCGTCGACGGCGCCGAAGACGACAGCGACCGTCAGCAGCAGCGCCAGGGACAGACCCCAGATCGCCACGGCCGTCGCGGCGAGGGTCAGTACGACGATCCGCGCGAGGTTGGCCAGGATCATCGTCCGGCGGCCGTCGAACCGGTCGGCCAGCGCGCCGCCGTACAGCAGGATGAGCGCCTTCGGCAGGGCGCCGACGCCCATCACCAGTCCGGCGCCTGCCGGGGTCGTGATCTGGGCGGCGCTCCACGCGAGTCCGACGTACCACGCCATGTCCCCGGCCTGCGAGACCGCGGCCGACGCGATCCATCCGTGCACCCGACGGTCTCTCCGGAGCGGCGGGAAGACCTCGGTGGTCACGGGCGGGCAGGGACGGCGTGGGCGAAGAAGAAGACGCGGTGCGCGTCGTCGCCCTCGGCGGGGTTGTCGTGGTACTCCCGGACCAGGTCCTCGACCCGCTCGCTCAGCTCGACGAGCTGGTCGGGCGTCAATGTGAGCCATCTCTCGGTCGCGTACGCCGCCCGCACCCAGGGCTCGCCGAACTCGTGCCGGATGTCGAACCACTGCCGCACCTTGCCGACGTGATGGGCGAGGTTCGCGTCTTCGGCGGTGGCCGCGACGAGCTCGCCGGCCGGGTCCCCGTGCGCGTCGGCGATGGACCACGAGTACTCCGAGGTGTCGCCGAGCTTCCACCAGCGTTCGCGGCGGTTCCGCGCCAGCTCCGGGGCTTCGACGATCACGCCCGCGGACGCGAGAACCTTCAGGTGATGGCTGATGTTGCCGACAAGTTCTCCGGTCGCGGCGGCCAGCGCGGAGGCGGTCGCGGGACCGTCGACGGACAGCAGGTCGAGCAGCCGGCGGCGCAGCGGATGGTGCATGGCGGCGAGCACGGACGGCGTCACGGTCCGGCGGTTGGCGGGTGTCATGACGAGCAGCGTACGTCGCACAAGAACTCTTGCACAAGAATTCTTGCGGACTGTGTTCGGTAGCAGAATCAATCTCCAGCAGACTGGTAGACATAGCCACATCGTGAGATTGGGTCTCACGATGTAGGAATGGGAGTTGATTTGTCAGGCTCTGACGCTGACGCTTGTGGACATGCTCGCTGCCCTCTCCACCCACCTCGTAGGTCGCATTCATGTCGACCTCGGGCGGATGCGCAGCGCCATCTGTTGTCCTTCGATGTTCTGACAGCCACCCTGCCCGGGCCAACGACGGCCCCCTGATCACCCCCGATCACCGCTGGGTGCGCACCGCGCGGAACGCATCGAACCGACGACGCTTCGATCTGCCGCTCGCAGGTGAGCACCTGTCACGAGGACAAGGACACGCCCCGATGACTGCCGGCGTCACCTCTGCTGCCCGGAAACCGGCCCGCCCCCGCAAGGGCAAGGGCGAAGGCCAGTGGGCACTCGGATACCGCGAGCCGCTCAACAAGAACGAAGAGAACAAGAAGAACGACGACGGCCTGAACGTCCGGGCCCGGATCGAGAACGTCTACGCGCACCGCGGTTTCGACTCGATCGACCCCGCCGACCTGCGCGGCCGGTTCCGCTGGTGGGGTCTGTACACGCAGCGCAAGCCCGGGATCGACGGCGGCAAGACCGCGACGCTCGAGCCGGAGGAGCTGGACGACCGCTACTTCATGATGCGGGTCCGGGTCGAGGGCGGCCAGCTCACCGCCGAGCAGCTCCGGGTGATCGCGGAGATCTCCACGACGTACGCGCGCGACACCGCGGACATCACCGACCGGCAGAACATCCAGCTGCACTGGATCGCGATCGAGGACGTGCCGGCGATCTGGCAGCGGCTCGAGGCGGTCGGCCTGTACACGACCGAGGCCTGCGGTGACGTGCCGCGGGTGGTGATCGCCAGTCCGGTGGCGGGGATCGCCGCGGACGAGATCATCGACCCGACGCCGGCCATCGACGAGATCGTCGAGAAGTACATCGGCTCGGACGAGTTCTCCAATCTGCCGCGCAAGTTCAAGACCGCGCTGACCGGGCACCCTTCGCACGACGTCGTGCCGGAGGTGAACGACATCGCGTTCGTCGGTGTGGTGCACCCCGAACACGGCCCGGGCTTCGACCTGTGGGTCGGCGGCGGCCTGTCGACGAATCCGATGCTCGCGCAGCGGCTCGGCACCTGGATCCCGCGCGACGAGGTCGCGCAGGCCTGGTGGGGCGTCACCAGCATCTTCCGCGACTACGGCTACCGCCGGCTGCGCAACCGCGCCCGGCTGAAGTTCCTGCTCGCCGACTGGGGTGTGGACAAGTTCCGCGAGGTGCTCGAGGAGAAGTACCTCAAGCGCAAGCTGATCGACGGCCCGGCGCCCGAGGTGCCGGCCGTCCAGGGCGACCACGTCGGCGTACACAAGCAGAACGACGGCAAGTACTTCGTCGGCGTCGCGCCGGTCGTCGGCCGGGTCTCCGGTACGTCGCTGGCGCAGGTCGCGGACGTCGTCGCGCGGCACGGGTCGAACCGGATCCGGACGACCGCGCAGCAGAAGCTGCTGGTGCTGGACGTGGAGGAGTCGCAGGTCGACTCGCTCGTCGCCGAGCTGGACGCGCTCGGGTACCAGGCGAACCCGTCGGCGTGGCGGCGGAACACGATGGCCTGCACCGGTATCGAGTTCTGCAAGCTGGCGATCGTCGAGACCAAGGCCAAGGCCGCGCAGCTGATCAACGAGCTCGAGGAGCGGATCCCCGAGCTCGACGTACCGATCACGGTGAACGTCAACGGCTGCCCGAACTCCTGCGCCCGGATCCAGGTCGCGGACATCGGCCTGAAGGGCCAGCTGGTCCTCGACGCCGACGGCCACCAGGTGCCCGGCTACCAGGTGCACCTCGGCGGCGGCCTCGGGCTGGACGCCGGGTTCGGCCGCAAGCTCCGCGGCCACAAGGTCACCGCCGACGACCTCACCGACTACGTGGAGCGTGTCACCCAGAACTACCTGAAGGAGCGCAACGAGGGCGAGCGCTTCGCCCAGTGGGTCACCCGAGCGGACGAGGAGGCACTGACATGAGCGAGCGTGCGGCGCCCCTCTACTGCCCGTACTGCGGAGACGAGGACCTCAGGCCCTCCGAGGACGGCCATGGCACGTGGGAGTGCCGGCCGTGTGCACGGGTGTTCCAGCTGAAGATGATCGGGTTGCGGGTGACGGTGGAATGAGTGACTTGAAGACGATCGCCGAGGAGGCGAACGAACGGCTCGCCGATGCGTCGGCGGTCGAGGTGCTCGCGTGGGCACGGGAGACGTTCGGCGACGAGCTCGTCGTCACCGCCTCGATGGCCGACGGTGCGCTCCCGCACCTGGCGGCGCAGGCGGCGCCGGGCGTCGACGTACTGTTCCTGGACACCGGCTACCACTTCGCCGAGACGATCGGGACCCGGGACGCGGTCGCGGCCACGCTGCCGATCCACCTGATCAACGCGACCCCGCGGCAGACGGTCGCGGAGCAGGATGCGGAGTACGGCGAGAAGCTGCACGACCGCGACCCGAACAAGTGCTGCGCGCTGCGCAAGGTCGAGCCGCTGAACCGGTACCTGTCCGGCTACAAGGCCTGGGTCACCGGCATCCGCCGCGAGGAGGCGCCGACGCGGGCCAACACACCGCTCGTCGAGTACGACGAGAAGCGCGACATGGTCAAGCTCAACCCGATCGCGCCGTGGACGCAGGAGGACCTGGACGGCTACATCCAGGACAACGGCGTACTCGTGAACCTGCTGCAGTACGACGGCTACCCGTCGATCGGCTGCGAGCCGTGCACGCAGCGCGTCGCGCCTGGTGAGGACCCGCGCAGCGGCCGCTGGGCGGGCACCGGCAAGGTGGAATGCGGGTTGCACACATGACCACGACCGTGACTGAGTTGGACGCTCTCGAGAGCGAATCGATCTTCGTGTTCCGCGAGGTGGCGGCGGAGTTCGAGCGGCCGGTGATCCTGTTCTCCGGCGGCAAGGACTCGATCGTCATGCTGCACTTGGCGCGGAAGGCGTTCGCGCCGGCCGGCGTGCCGTTCACGTTGCTGCACGTCGACACCGGCCACAACTTCCCCGAGGTGCTGGCCTACCGCGACTCGGTCGTCGAGGAGCTCGGGCTGCGGCTCGAGGTCGCGCAGGTCGAGGACTACATCGCCGACGGCCGGTTGCGGGAGCGTTCCGACGGCACCCGCAACCAGCTGCAGACGATTCCGTTGCTGGACGCCATCAACGCACACCGGTTCGACGCCGTGTTCGGCGGCGGCCGCCGCGACGAGGAGCGGGCCCGGGCGAAGGAGCGGATCTTCAGCCTGCGCGACGAGTTCGGGCAGTGGGACCCGCGCAACCAGCGCCCGGAGCTGTGGTCGCTGTACAACGGCAAACACCGCCCGGGTGAGCACGTGCGGGTGTTCCCGCTGTCGAACTGGACCGAGCTGGACGTGTGGCACTACATCGAGCGTGAGCAGATCCCGCTGCCGAGCATCTACTACGCGCACGAACGGGACGTGTTCGAGCGCGACGGCATGTTGCTTGCCGTCGGCCCCTACTCGCAGCCGCGCGACGGCGAGATCGTCGGCAGCCGCGTGGTCCGGTACCGGACCGTCGGGGACATGTCCTGCACCGGCGCGGTGGCCTCCACCGCGACCAGTGCGGCCGAGGTCGTGATCGAGGTCGCGGCCAGCGAGATCACCGAACGCGGCGCCACCCGCGCCGACGACCGGGCCAGCGAGGCCGCGATGGAAGACCGTAAACGAGAGGGGTACTTCTGATGAGCACCCTGCTGCGGCTCGCGACCGCGGGCTCGGTCGACGACGGGAAGTCGACGCTGGTCGGCCGGCTGCTGCACGACTGCAAGGCGATCCTCGCCGACCAGATCGCGCACGTGCGGACCGTGTCCGAGGCGCGCGGCGGTGACTTCGATTTCGCGCTGCTCACCGACGGCCTGCGGGCCGAGCGGGAGCAGGGCATCACGATCGACGTCGCCTACCGGTACTTCGCCACCGACAAGCGGTCGTTCATCCTGGCCGACTGCCCCGGGCACGTGCAGTACACCCGCAACACCGTGACCGGCGCCTCCACCGCGGACGTCGTCATCATCCTGGTCGACGCCCGGCACGGCGTCCTCGAGCAGACCCGCCGGCACCTCGCCGTCGCCGGCCTGCTCCGGGTCCCGCACGTCGTCCTCGCGGTCAACAAGATCGACCTGGTCGGCTACGACGAGGCCGTGTACACCAAGATCGCCAAGGACGTCGGCGAGGTCGCCGACCAGCTCGGCATCGCCGACCTGCAAGCCATCCCGGTGTCCGCGCTCGTCGGCGACAACGTCGTCGAGCGGTCCGCCGAGACCGCCTGGTACGACGGGCCGACCCTGCTGGAGCTCCTGGAGAACGCGACCGGCCGCACCGACACCTCGACGCAGCCGCTGCGCTTCCCGGTGCAGTACGTGATCCGGCCGCAGACCGACGACGAGTACCGCGACTACCGCGGCTACACCGGCACCGTTGCCTCCGGCACGGTCACGGTCGGCGACCCGGTCATCGTGCTGCCCGCGGGCCGCCGTACGTCGATCGCCGGTATCGACCGCCCGGTCGTCACCGCCACGTCGACCGCGGTGGCCGAGCGGCCGTCCGCGGTCGCCGGCGAGGCGGTCACCGTCCGGCTCGCCGACGACATCGACGTCGCCCGCGGCTCGGTGATCGTCGCGGCCGAGGCCTCCCCCGGCACCCGCCGGGAACTGGCCGCCACCGTCAGCTGGCTGTCCGACCGGCCGCTGACGGTCGGAGCCCGGGTGCTGATCAAGCACACCACGACGACCGCGCAGGCGATCGTCACCAAGATCACCGGGGCGCTGGACCTCGACACGCTCGGCGTCATCGATGCCACCGAGCTGGGCCTCAACGACATCGGCAAGGTGCAGCTCAAGGTCGCCGCACCGCTGGCCGCCGATCCGTACTCCAGCAACGCCATCACCGGATCGTTCCTGCTGATCGACGCCCACGACGGGTGGACGCTCGCAGCCGGCATGATCGACGACGAAGAAGGGGAACTGCTGTGACTGCTCCAGCGCTCGTGATCCTCGCCCACGGCAGCCGCGACCCGCGTTCGGCCGCCACCGTCCACTCGCTCGTCACGTGCCTGCGCGGGATGCGGGACGACCTGCGGATCGAAGCCTCCTTCCTCGACCACTGCCCGCCCACGCCGTACCAGGTGATCGGCAAGCTCGCCGCCGAAGGCGTCGAGGAGGTCGTCGTCCTCCCGCTGCTGCTGTCGTCGGCGTACCACGCCAAGATCGACGTACCGGCCGTCGTCGACGAGGCCCGGACCCGGTTCCCGAACCTGCGGATCATCGCCTCCGACGTGCTCGGGTACGACGACACGCTGCTCGACGTCCTCGACCGCCGGATGCGTGCGGAGCTGAAGGACGGCAGGGTGCGGGAGCTGGACGCGCTGGTGCTGGCCTGCGCCGGTTCCAGCGACTCGCACGCGAACGCCAGCGTGACCCGCCTCGCGCGGCTGTGGGGCCAGCGCCACAAGCTGCCGGTGACCGCCGCGTTCGTCGCCGCCGCATCCCCGTCTCCCGCCGAGGCGGTGCTCCAATGGCGCCTGGAGGGTCGCCGCCACGTGGCGGTCGGCTCGCTGTTCCTCGCGCCCGGGGTGCTCCCGGACCAGGCCGAAACCACCTCACGCCGGGCCGGCGCGGTCGCCGTGTCCGCGCCGCTGGGCGTGAGCGCCGAGGTGGCCCGGCTGGTCCTGCTCCGCTACGGCGTGGCCGGCCTGGACCTGCTCACCCTCGAGCCGGCCCCGCGCCCGGTCATCGCCCGCCCGGAGCTCGTCCGGACCGCCTAGAACCGGTGCGGGTCGACGAAGGAGACGTCAGTGGAGGGCGTCTCCTTCGTCGTGATCTGCGCCAGCAGCTCGCCGAGACCGGCGCAGTGCTTGAAGCCGTGCCCGCTGTCGCCGCCGGCGATCACCACGCGCTCGTCGTACCGCCCGGCCAGGAACTGCCCGTCGGGCGAGTCCGTGACCATGCACGGCATCACCTTCACCGGCTCGGGATCGAGCTCCGGGAAGTGCTGCGCGATCGCGGCGGACAGCTCGGCGATGTCCTTGCGCGGGTGGATGTAGCGGTCGAGCTCGTCGGGGTCGACGTCCCGGTCGCGCTCCGCGCCGTCGAGGCCGACCTTCACGAGGAAGTCCTCGTCGGACCCGTGCCCCCACAGTCCGCGGCCGTCGGCGAACTCCCAGATGAACGACGGGAAGTTCCGCAGCTGGAACGCCTCCGCGGCCGGATCCTTCGGCTGGAACCAGAACAACGGCGTCCGGCGCGGTGACAGCGGCAGCCCCGGGACGAGCTTGCTCAGCCAGGCGCCGGTGCTGACGACGACCTGCTCGGCGGTGATGCTGGTCGTCGGCGTCCGCACCGTCACCCCGTCCGGGCGGACGTCGATCGCCGTCACCATCGTGTGCGGATAGACGGTCGCCCCCAACCGCTGAGCCTCCGCGACGTGTGCTCGTACGGCCGGCTCCGCGTAGCAGATCCCCGCGTCCGGATCCCAGACCGCAACGTCGTCGTCTGCGAGTGCGTACTGCGGGAAGCGCTCGGCCAGCTCGTCGTGCGAGAGGTCCGTCGTCCGCGCGCCCGCGGCCCGCCGGGCACCGGTCACCGGGCGGCTCACCGGACCGCCGACGTTCAGCGAGCCGGTCTGCCGGACGTACGTCTCGCCGGTCCGCTCCCCCAGCTCGGTCCACAACGCCAGCGACGTCCGCGCGATCGCGGTCAGCCCGGGATGCTCCATACACGCCACGCGGAACAGCCGCGTCGTCCCGTGCGACGAGCCGAACGCGTGCCCGATCGCCTGCCGCTCGATCCCGACCACGTCGACCCCGCGCTCCGCCAGCCGCCACAGCGCCGCCGACCCGAACGCCCCCAACCCGACGACCACCACGTCCGCCTGCAGACCCGTCATGCCGTCACCCTATGACCCGGCCGAAGGTCGGACCGGGGAGTTCTCAGAGACCGACCATGGCCATGCCGGCGGGGTTGTAGCGGTCACCTTGGACACCGACGCGGGCGGCCAGGGCATCGAGGTCGGCGATCTCGTCGGCCGACAGCGCGATCGCGGTCGCGCCGGTGTTCTCGTCGACCCGGCTGCGACGACGGGTGCCGGGAATCGGAACGATCCACGGCTGCTGGGCGAGCAGCCAGGCCAGCGCCACCTGCCCCGGCGTACAGCCCTTCGGCTCCGCGAGGGACCGGACGTAGCTCACCAGGGCCTCGTTGACGCTCAGGTTGTCGGCCTCGAACCGCGGCACCCTGGTGCGGATGTCGCCGGCCGTGAACTCGGTCGACGTACCGACCGTGCCGGTCAGGAATCCCTTGCCCAGCGGACTGAACGGCACGAACCCGATGCCGAGCTCGGCACACGTGGGCAGCACCTCCGGCTCGGGGTCCCGGGTCCACAGCGAGTACTCGCTCTGCACGGCCGTGACGGGATGGACGGCGTGGGCCCGGCGGATCGTCGCGGCGCCCGCCTCGGACAGGCCGAAGTGACGCACCTTCCCGGCCCGTACCAGCTCGGCGACCGCCCCGGCGACGTCCTCGATCGGCACCTCGGGATCCACCCGGTGCTGGTAGAAGAGGTCGATGACGTCGATCCCGAGCCGCCGCAGGGACTCGTCCGCGACCCGCCGGATCTGCTCCGGGCGCGAGTTCGTCCCGACCATCTTGCCGTCCTGGATGTCCCACCCGAACTTGGTCGCGATCACCACCTGGTCGCGCAGCGGCGCCAGGGCCTCGCCGACCAGTTCCTCGTTGACGTACGGCCCGTACACCTCGGCGGTGTCGAAGAAGGTGACGCCGGCGTGCTCGACGGCGTACCGGATCACGCCGATCATGTCGTCGCGGTCACCGGGGTTGGGGCCGTAGCTCTGCGACATGCCCATGCAGCCGAGACCGACCGCGGACACCTGCAGACCTTGACCGAGCGTACGCACATGCATGGTGTCTCCTCAGGCCGGGATGCTCTTGGTTTCACCGTAGGAGTGGAGGCCCACCGGCAGGGAGACCCTCTCGGTCCAGGTACTCCCAGTGCCTCTCGGCGATAGCGTGATATCTTGCTAGCTATGGCGAAGGACGCGACCAAGAACATCCTGCTGCGGCTCGACCCGGAGCTCGCCGACCGGCTGCAGACCGTGGCCGCGGTGGAGGGTCGCTCGGTGTCGGACGTGGCGCGCGAGGCGATCGCGGCGCTGGTGGACCAGCGCCGTCAGGACGACCGGTTCAGCGCGCTGCTCGAGGAGAACCTCGTGCGGCACGAGGAGTCGTTACGCCGGCTGCGCGGGGACGACTGATGCGCTACCTCGGGCGGTACGACGTTCTCGCCGTCGCCGCGCGCGTGCTGCGCTGCGCGTCCGACGACGTCGTACGGCGGTCGGACCTCGACGCGATCGACCGGGTGCTGGACGACGTACGGGCGACCGGCGGGCTGGCCGAGGCGGCGGGGGCATTGCTCGCCGGGCTGGTGCGGGCGCGACCGTTCGACGGGGCCAACCGGGTCGTGGCGATGGCAGTCGTGCTGCAGTTCGTGTCGCTGAACCGGGCTGATCTGCAGCTCGAGCCGGTGACCGACGTGGACGAGTTCCTCGACCGCATCGCGGCGGGCAAGGCCGGCAGCGACGAGGCCGCGGCCTTCGTCCGCAGCCGGCTCGAGCATCACCCGGTCACGCCCGAGGACCTGCAGGAGCAGCTGCAGATCGAGTTGCTCGACGGTCTCGGTGACCTGCTACAGGACTGGTGGAGGGGAGATCCGATGTACGAGCAGTTCAGCGAAGCGGCGCGGCACGTGATCGTGCTGGCCCAGGAGGAGGCGCGCAGCCTCGACCATGTGTACGTCGGCACCGAGCATCTGCTGCTCGGGCTGATCACGTCAGGGCAGGGCGTCGCGGCGCGCGTGCTCGCCGACCTGGGGATCACGGCGCCGGCGGTGCGGGACCTGGTCGTGGAGATCATCGGCCGCGGTCGCAGCGGGGCGTCCGCCGGAGCGATCCCGTTCACGCCGCGCGCCAAGAGCACCTTCGAGTTCGCCTGGGGCGAGGCGCGGGCCCGCGGCGCGGAGCAGGTCAGCCCGGAGCACCTGCTGCTCGGCGTCCTCCAGGACGGCGACGGCGTCGGCGGGCAGATCGTCACCAAGCTCGCCGAGAGCACCGACGAGGTCCGCCGCAAGCTCGAGAAGCGGATGAACTGGCGGCAGCGGTCGGAGTCACTCGTCACCGGCATGCTCTCCGAGGACCCCGGCAACACTTGGACGACGTACGGCCGCCGGCATCACCTGCTCGCGGAGCTCAACGCCGTCCTGGACGAGAACGAGCGCCTGCACGAGCAGGTGGCCACGCTCCGCGAGCTGCTCAGGCGCCACCACATCGACCCCGACGGCTGAGCAGCTCACCGACCCGGGCTCAGGTCGCGGCGAGCCGCTTCTTCTCCTTGGCGACGTCGAAGTCGGCCGCCGGCCATTGCGGGTTCAGCTCCGCGAGGGTCTCGAGGAGGATCGTCGTGACGGCCCAGTTGCGGTACCACTTGCGGTCGCTCGGGATGACGTACCAGGGCGCGTCCGCCGTGTTACAGCGCTCGATCGCGGCGTGGTACGCGTCCATGTAGTCAGGCCACAGCTGCCGCTCGTCGACATCGCCGGGGTTGTACTTCCAGTGCTTGGTCGGGTCGTCGAGCCGGGCCTGCAGCCGGACTCGCTGCTCCTCCGGCGAGATGTGCAAGTAGCACTTCACGATCGTCACACCGCTCGCGGTCAGCTCGGCCTCGAAGTCGTTGATCTGGTCGTACCGCCGGGTCCACACGTTCGGCGTGACCAGCTCGCGCACCCGGGCGATCAGCACGTCCTCGTAGTGCGACCGGTCGAAGATCCCGATCATCCCCCGGCCCGGCACCGCCTGCCGGATCCGCCACAGGAACCCGCGGCGCTTCTCGGCCGGCGTCGGCGCCTTGAACGACGTGATCTTCAGGCCCTGCGGGTCCATCAGCCCCGCGCCGTGCCGGATCACCCCGCCCTTGCCGGAGGTGTCCATCCCCTGCAGCACCAGCAGGACGCTCCGCTCACCGCCGGTGCGTCCCTCGGCGAACAGCCGCTCCTGCCAGTCCGAGACCTCGGACCCGAGGTTCTCCAGCGCGAGCTTGCCGTCGTCCTTAGTGCCGCTGAACCCCGGCGTCGCGCGGGTGTCGTAGGTCGTCAGGTCCACCTCGCCGACCGGCACCCGCAGCTGCTCCCGCAGTCCCCCACCGGCCGCCTTCTGGCCCTTCTTCTGCTTCGCCATCTGCTCATCCTGCCTCATCGGTCCTCGATCGCCGCGGTATTGCGGCGGCGCCGCCACAACACCAGTTCGATTACGACGACCGCGATGGCGCTGACCGCGAGCGAGACGAGACTCCACACCATGCCGCCAAGCAGCGAGAGGCAGTCGCCGTCGCCGGTCGGGCAGTCGGTGGCGTCGTAGTACGCCGTACCGGCGCCCAGCGCGACCAGCATCAACGCTGCCGCGCCGCAGATGTACCCGGCCGCGCGGACCATCCACCGGCCGCCGGCCCGGGCGAAGCCACGCGGCTGCGAGCCGGTCGCGTACAACACCAGGGACGCCAGGCCGACCGCGCCGACGAACACGACGAACTCGCCTTCGTCGCGGTTCCAGATGAAGCGGAAGCCGTCGTCCGTCGACGCCCGCCAGACCAGCCAGGCGAAGAAGATCGCAAGTACGACGGCAGCGCCGAGCCGGACTTTCCGCATGTGCTCAGGGAATCATGCCGCGCGGGCCAACGCGATCAACCTCGACAGCGCGCGCAGGTACTTCTTGCGGTAGCCGCCCTTCAGCATCTCGGCCGAGAACAGCTGGTCGAGCGGGACCCCGCCGGCGAGCAGCGGCAGGTTCCGGTCGTACATCCGGTCGGCCAGCACCACGATCCGCAGCGCCACGTTCTCGTCGCTCAGCGGCCGGACGTCGGTGATCGCGACGGTCTCGACGCCGTCCAGCAGGGCGCCGTACTTACTCGGGTGTAGCTCGGCCAGGTGCCGGTGCAGGTCGACGAAGTGGTCGCAGGACGCGTTCGCCCGGAGCGCGGCCTCCTGCTCGACCTTCTCGTCCGGCCACGGGTCCGGCGCCACCGGGAGCCCGCGATGCCGGTAGTCCGGGCCGTCCACCCGCCGTACGTCGAACCGGGCGGCGAGACTCTGGATCTCGCGGAGGAAATCGACCGCTTGGAACCGGCCTTCGCCGAGCTTGTCGGGCAGCGTGTTCGAGGTGGCGGCGAGCTCCACGCCTGCCTCGACCAGTTGACCCAGCAGCCGGGAGATCAGCATCGTGTCGCCGGGATCGTCGAGCTCGAACTCGTCGATGCAGATCAGCCGGTACGACGACAGCACCTCGACCGCGGTGCGCAATCCGAGCGCGCCGACCAGGTTGGTGAGCTCGACGAACGTGCAGTACATCTTCGGGCCGGCCGCCTCGTGCCACAGCGATGCGAGGAGATGAGTCTTGCCGACGCCGAATCCGCCGTCCAGATAGACGCCCGGCTTGCCTGGGGCTGCCGGGGCGGGCCGGAACCGGGACCAGAGGGAACGGGCTGGAGCGGGTCGGGGCGTTGCGAGGTGCGCGGCGCGTTCGGTCAGGACGATCAGCACCTCGGCCTGGGACGGCTCCTCCGGGTCCGGGCGATACGTGCTGAACCTGACGTCCGCGAATCGCGGCGGCGGCACACACTCCGACAACAACCGATCCGAACTCACGACCGGCGTCCGCTCACTCAACCGCACCACCATGCGCCCCACCCTAAGCCAGGCCAAGGACTGGAAAGCCTCGTGTGACCCTGACGCGTTCGCCGTAGGCTCCGGCCCATGACTGACAACTGGCTGCGGCCCCTTGGTTCCACCGGTCTGACCGTCTCGGCCGTCTGTGCGGGCGGCAGCGGCATCGCGGGGATGCCCGCGGTGTTCGGGTACGACGTCACCTCGCAGGAGGCGATCGACCTGGTACTGCGGGTGTTCGACAGCCCGCTCACCTGGATCGATACCTCCAACGGGTACGGCGACGGCGCCAGCGAGACCCGGATCGGCCAGGCGATCCGGGAGTACGGCGGACTGCCGTCCGGCTTTCTCGTCGCGACGAAGGTGGACGCGAAAGATGGCGACTACTCGGGCGCGCGGGTCCGGGCGAGTGTTGCCGAGAGCAAGGAACGGCTGGGTCTGGACGAGCTGCCACTGGTGTACCTGCACGATCCGGAGGCCCATGACTTCGAGTCCATGCGGGATGCCGTCGACACCTTGATGCAACTGCGTGCCGACGGGGAGATCGGGCACGTCGGGCTCGCGGGCGGCGACACCCGGGAGCTGTCCCGCTACCTCGATCTCGGCGGTTTCGAAGTACTGCTCGTGCACAACCGGTGGAGCCTCGTCGACCACTCGGCCGGCAGGATCTTCGAGCGCGCCCGTTCGGAAGGCATCGCGGTGGTGAACGCCGCGATCTACGGCGGCGGGATTCTCGCCAACCCGGCCGGCGCCACCAAGTACGCCTACCGTGAGGCGCCGCCCGCGCTGCTCGAGGCGGTGGCGGAGCTGGACAAGGCGTGCGGCGAGTACGGGATCGACCTCGCGACGGCCGCGCTCCGGCACTCGACGGACGACCCGGGCATCGCCGGCACGGTCGTCGGCATCACCAAGCCGGCCCGCGTCGACGCGCTGCTCGCTGCCCGGGATGTGGACCTGCCCGAGGAGCTGCTTAACCGGTTAGGTAGCCTGCTGCCGAACAAGCAGTACTGGGTGGAGAAGGAGACGACGTGACGAACGGCTTCCCGAGCGGATTCACGTGGGGCGCGGCGACCGCGTCGTACCAGGTCGAGGGCGCGGTCGCCGCGGACGGGCGCGGTCCGAGCATCTGGGACACGTTCGCGCACACGCCCGGCCGGATCGCGGACGGCACCAACGGTGACGTGGCGGACGACCACTACCACCGGTTCGCCGAGGACATCCGGCTGCTGGCGGACCTCGGGCTGAACGCGTACCGCTTCTCGATCGCCTGGCCGCGGATCGTCCCGGACGGATCCGGCTCGGTGAACGCCGCCGGACTGGACTTCTACCGGCGGCTCGCCGAGACGTGTCTCGCGAACGGCGTCACGCCGTACGCGACGCTCTACCACTGGGACCTGCCGCAGCCGCTGGAGGACGCCGGCGGCTGGCTGGTGCGCGACACGGCCGAGCGGTTCCGCGACTACGCCGCCGTCACACATGACGCACTGTCGGACGTGGTCAAGCACTGGATGACGCTGAACGAGCCGTGGTGCTCGGCGTTCCTCGGGTACGGCAACGGCGAGCACGCGCCGGGGCGGACCGAGGGCGCCGGGGTGTTGAAGGCTGTGCATCACTTGTTGCTCGGTCACGGGCTGGCGCTCGACGCGATCCGGTCCGAGGGCGGGACGTACGGGATTGCGTTGAACCCGGCGCCGATCCACGCCGCGACCGACTCCCCTGCTGATCGCGACGCCGCCCGCCGGATCGACGGGCTGCGGAACCGGCTGTTCCTGGAGCCGTTGCTGTCCGGCGCGTACCCGGCCGACGTACTGGAAGACACCGGGACGACCGCGTGGTTCGCTGAGCAGTCCGCCGACCTCTCGGTGATCTCGGCACCGCTCGACTTCATCGGCGTCAACTACTACTGCCCGACCACCGTCGCCGCGCCGGACGGGCCGATCTCGTCGCTGGTCGCATCCACGCAACCCGGCAGCGAGAACGTTGTTGCCGTCGACACCGGTCTCCCGGTCACCCAGATGGGCTGGCCGATCCAGGCGAGCGGGCTGCGCGACATCCTCGTGACGATCAACAAGATGGCCCCGGGCCTGCCGTTGTACGTGACCGAGAACGGGTCGGCGTACCCGGACTTCGTGAACGCCGACGGCGCGGTCGAGGACGACGAGCGCCTCGACTACCTCCAGCAACACGTCGCCGCCTGCCAGAACCTGGTCACCGAAGGCTTCCCGCTCAAGGGCTACTTCGCCTGGTCACTCCTGGACAACTTCGAATGGTCCTGGGGCTACAGCCGCCGCTTCGGCATCGTGTACGTCGACTACGAAACCCAGCAACGCATCGTCAAGAAGAGCGGCCGCTGGCTGGAAAACTTCCTTCGCGACTGACGCGGCCACTCGCGATCCCCGGACCGCCAGCACTCAACAACTCCACGAAACCACGGCGTTTCGCGTCCTGAAGGCCGCTACCGCCCACTTGCTGAGTGCCCCACGTCCGCCCTTCCGCCATGGCGGAGGTTGACCTCAAGCATTATTGAGGTTTTAGCGTGACGGTCATGAAAGCAATCAGACTGCATGAATTCGGTCCGGCGGAGAACCTGGTGTACGAGGAAGTGCCGGATCCCGTTGTGGGCAGCGGCATGGTGCTCGTCGAGGTGGAGGCGGCCGGGGTCCATCTCGTCGACACGATGATCCGCGCCGGCACGAACGACGACAGCCCGATCCCGGTGCCTTCGTTGCCGACCGTACCGGGCCGCGAGGTGGCGGGCCGGGTCAGCGCGGTCGGCCCCGACGTCGACCCGTCGTGGATCGGCAAGCGGGTCGTGGTCCATCTGGGCATGGTGCCGGGCGGGTACGCCGAACGCGCGGTGGCGAAGGTCGAGTCACTGTACGAGCTGGCCGACCACGTCGACGCCGCGCAGGCAGTCGCCGCGATCGGCACCGGCCGGACCACCGCCGGGATCCTGAAGCAGGCGCATCTCACCGCCGACGACGTCGTACTCGTCACCTCCGCGGCGGGCGGAATCGGCAGCTACCTGATCCAATCCGCCCGCAACGCCGGCGCGGTGGCGATCGGCCTGGCCGGCGGCGCGTCGAAGGTGGAAACGGTCCGCTCGCTCGGGGCGCAGTACGCCATCGACTACCGCGACCCGGACTGGGCCACAACACTGAAGTCCGAACTCGGCGACCGCGAGATCACCCTCCTGCTCGACGGCGTCGGCGGCCCCAACGGCCAACAAGCCTTCAACCTCCTCGGCACCGGCGGCCGAGCCCTGATGTTCGGCTGGTCCGGCGGCGGCCCCATCGAGTTCACCCACGAAGACCTGATGACCCGAGGCCTGACCGCCGGCTGGGCAATCGGCGCCAAGCTAACCCGCCAGCTCCGAGCCCTGGAATCCGCAGCCCTCGAAGAAACCACCACCGGCCACTGGAAGGCCCTGACCACAACCTTCCCCCTCTCCGAAGCCGCAGCCGCCCACCACGCTCTAGAAACCCGAGCCACCACCGGCAAGGTCGTGCTCCTCACCTGACAGCGCGGAGCCGTTCAGTCGCCTGTCAGGTTGAGCTCGGTCGATGGTTCGTCGGCGCAGCGTTGTGCCAGTCGTCGGCTGCGGTCAGGAACTTCCGATCCGCAGCCGTCTCGGCTGCCTGCAGTTCTCCGTCGGGCTCCGATGAGCTGCGGCATCTCGGCCGGCGTCAGATCCGGTCGCGGTACGGATCCACCCGCCGCAACATCGGCCAGTACTACGCACGCAGATCCGCGCGAACACCTCGTACGCATCCGGCAGAACCTCCAGCACCTTCAGGTGGGGCCAGTTAGCTCGCGTCCACCGCGAGTGCGTTGCCGAGGGCGGCTGAGGCTGCTGCCAGGGCAACTCGGTCAAAGGTAGGTGGTTTGCCTCCAGCGAAAGGTTCCCAGCCCGGGAAGAAGGTGCCGTCGGCCCAGTTAACGGCCTGGGTTCGGCCGAAAGCAGCGCGGAACTTGTCCTGGACCCGAATTGGAAGGTTGGCCGACAGGAACGGGAGGCTGCCGATTAGAGCGCCGTCGCGGAGAGCGCTGGGAGTCGGGAGGGTCTCCTCGACCGCGATCGCCCCGTACGCCGCCCCGGTACGGCTGGCCAGCTCCCGCAGAACGTCGGTCGCCCGGCCGGCCAGTTTGTACGCCGACCTCCGGTCCTTCGACCTCCACAGCCCCGCGGGTATTCCCAGGGCCCCGGCCGACACCGAGACCGCCACCGGATGCGTCTCCGCCTCCGTCCCGAGCAGATGCTCAACGACCACGGTGCCCAGTCCCCTGCCGCGGTATCCAGCCTTCAGCGAGCGCGCTACCGGGTTCCTTCCATGGACCATCGACTCAAAGTCCGCAGCGCTGAGCTGCACCACCGAGCGGTCCTCCAAGTCTTGCACCATCGCGAACCGCTGCCCCCGTGAAGCAACCTCAACGATGCCTGATGGCAAACACCCGAACTCATCCACAACGTCACATGAACGCCCGAAGGCGACCTCCTCGTTCTCAGCCACCCACACCGCAATCGTCAGATGCGGCGGGTCCGGGTACAGCGCGTCCATGGTCACTTGCCCAATAGTCGCAGCATGGCAGTCAACTGCTTGTTAGTGGGTACGAATGCTGTCACCAGGTCACCGGTCTCCCGGTCGAACTGAGCGACGAACCATTTGCCGTCAATCCGCGCCAAGTGCGCCTGTGTCGCGGTCGACCCGCTCGACCATGAGAAGACCTTCCCGCTCCTCGAGGCTCGGTCGATCAGATCCGCCCATTCGTCCGCCTTCCCAGCTCCAACCGGCCGGCCGAACCATTGGGCCGAGTGGCGCCCGAACGAGTGCTGGAGCCCGCGCGCAGTGATGTTGGGAATGACGCAGGTGTTGTGGACCAGCACCTCGTCGGCACCGACGTGGTACGTGTGGATGCCTTCGACACTCAGGTTGTACGCCGTGGCGCGGTGAGAGGTTTCTGCCTTCAAGCCGCCGATGGTGATGCGATCGCCTTGGGCCGACTGGACTTCGTCCCCGGGATCGAGTTCGGCGGCAGGCTCGAACTGCTGGTCGGTCGCGTTCCAGAACGGATGGTCCTCGGTCGTCCTCACTACCGATTCACCGACCTCGAGATCGACCAGTTCGTCGGGATGCTCGATCAGCGCGACGACCCGATGTGGGCTTTGCTCCCCCGTCTCGGGATCGGTCGCGAGCACCTCCTCTCCGAGCTTGACCTTGGAGATCGGCTTCTTCGTACCGTCTGCCATCAAGACCTGTGTCTCGCCGGCGAAGCTGCATGCGGCGCCGCGAAGCTGGCTCAGCGCCTCTGCTTCCTTGGCGAGCGGCTTCACGGCGCGGAGGCCGACGCTGAGGATCTTTCCGGCGCCGAACATCAGCACGCCCTCGCCACAGCCCTTGGCCAGGCCGCGGAGGTAGTCGCCGGTGGTGTGTTTGCGGCCGAGCAGTACGCCGGCGATCGTGTTCGTCAGCCCGCCGCCGGCGCAGGCTACGACGAACTGTGCGATCTGGCCGCTGGGATCCGTCGCGTCGACCGGATCGCCGCCCACGTAGGAGTAAAGGTTTGGGTCTCCAGCCGCGAAGCCGGCGGGGTCCTCCGAGAGGAAGCGGCCGGTCCCTTGCTCATACCACCTGGCGCGGTTGAACTGCAGCCCCGCGGGAGTTCCCGGTCCCGACTCGCGCCCCGTGTACCGCACCGGGTTCTGGTCACCTGCCAGGCTGGATCGAGCGGCGCCATACGGACTGTACGTGTACTGCGCCGCCAGCGTCGCTGCACCAGGATCCGTCCGACCCAGCACCGAGCCTTGGCGGTCGGTCAACAGCGCCGAGGCTCCACCGAGGCCGTCGAGACCGTCCACGCGAGCCAACGCGGAGTCCGTTCCGAGGCCGGACAGGTACGTCGCGTCGGCAGCGCCTGGTCCGTCCGCGGCTAGCAGGTTGTCGCCGTCGTAGCTGAGATTCCAGGTGTCACCACCGATGGTGGTCCCGATCCGGCGGCCCAAGGCGTCGTAGCGCAACTGCGACGAACCTGCTGCGCCGGCGGTCGTGGTGAGCTCGCCTCGTGCGTTCCAGGTGTAGGTCGAGCTCCCGTCCGAAGTCAGGTTGCCCTCCGGATCGTACGCTCGGGTGACCCCATCCAGAGACGTAAGTCGGTTCGCCGCATCGAACTGCGCATTCGCCACCGGCGCGGGTAGGTCTGTCTGCGCCCAGCTACCACCGGTCCGGTCCAGCCGGCCCGCCGCATCGTAGTGATAGCTGACGTCGCCAACCTGCTCTGCTCCCGAGGTGAAGCTCAGTCGGCTCAAGCCGCTGGCGGCGTCGTAGTCTGCCGTCCGAACGATGCCGCCAGGCAGCGTTTGGGTCTTCAGCCGTCCGACCGAGTCGTATCCGAACGACGCAGCCACTGCGCCGCGTGTGACTCCAGTCAGCCGGTCAGTCTTGTCATATGTGTAGCTCGTGTCCGGGAGGCCGGGCACCTTGAGCGTCTTCAATCGGCCTGCGTCGTCCCACTCCCTCGTGACCGTGCCCTGCGGCGTGGTCTCGGTGGCGACACGGTCTCGACCGTCGTAGGTGTAGACGACCGATCCCGCGCCGGGTGTCGAGTCCGTGACCGATTCCAGCCGGTCGTGATCGTCGTACACCGAGGTGAGCGTCGACTGGTACTGGTACGCCCCCGGAGCCCCTGTCCGCCCGAAGCCGGTGAACATGTGACGCTGCAGATCGTCGTACCGGTATTCCGTGGTGAGGCCACGCCGGTCCGTCGAGGTCTCCGGCCGGCCGAGAGCGGTATAGGTGTACGTGGTCGACTTGCCAATCGGGTCGGTCATCTCCGTCGCTCGGTCCATGACGTCGAAGGTCCAACGCGTGGTGCCACCGCGGGCGTCCTTCAGGGACTCCTGATTGCCGTTCTTGTCATAGGTGTACGTCGTGAGCGCGCCCATCGGATCCTTGGTCGACAGGACCTGGTTGGCGGCGTCGTACTCAATGCTCGAGACACTTCCGTCCGGGCCAACTGTCTCGCGCCTCCGTCCCAGCTCGTCGATCGCGTAGGTCGTCCGGCGGCCGAGGCCGTCTGTAACCGCTGCGGGCGCGTCGTCCTGGTACTCGTACGTCGTCGAACCGGCGCCCTCCGGCGTCTGTTTGACGAGCTGGCCGTCGCTGTTCCATTCGAAGGTGATCTTGCGGCCTTCGGCATCGGTCGTCGTAGCGACGTTGCCCGCGGCATCGAAGGTGAACTGCGTGGTGTTGCCGAGGGCATCGGTGGTGGAGTCCATCGCACCCTCGGGCCCGTTGTAGGTCGCCGTTTCCTGCTCTTGCTCGGTTCCTAGGGAGACTGTGGTCGACGTCGCCTGCTGGTCGGCGTTGTAGGTGCTGACCATTGTCCGGCCATTGGTGTCCGTCGACTTCAGCGGCAGGTGGGTGGACGGGTCGCGCTCGACGGTGTAGCCGCGTTCAACCGCAGTGCCTACGGCGCTCGTGTCCTTGGTGAGGTAGCCGGACGCGTCGTACTCGACCACTCGTATGGCGCCGGCGGGGTCAGTGACGGTTGTCTTGGTGACGCTCTTGCCCGCGCTGTCGAGGGTGTAGTCGAACTTGTAGAGGCTGCCGTCGGCGAGTTTCTGCTGGGTTACGCGGTTGTTGTTGTCGTAGGTGTTGGTCAGGAAGAGCTGGTTCTTCGCGTCGGTGATGGTGGTGAGGCGCTTGGACGTGTCCCAGCCGTACGTCGTGACGCCTCCGTTCACGTCCGTGACGGTCTTCAGCAAGCCGTTGTCATAGGTGTAGGAGACGGTGCGGCCCGCGTTGTCGTGGATGGCGGTGACTTGGCCGGCAGTGTTGTAGTCGTAGGCGAGCCAGTAGCCTTCCGACGACGTGACCGACACGATCGCGCCGATCTGGCTGCCCCACGAGTTCTTGGCGATGCGACGGATCTTGATCGAGTGGCCGAAGCGGTCGCGGATCGACTGCAGCGGGGCGAGGTCGCCGTACACGAGCGTCGTGCCGTCGCGGAGTCGCAGGTCCCAGCCGTTGCCGTTCCAGGCGACTGTGGAACCGGCGAACTGGCCGAAGGTCCCGGTTGCCGCGAAGCGGGCGTCGGACCAGCCATTGCCAGGTGACGTACGAACGTAATGGACCTGGGTGCCGTCGATCAGGTTGAGGTCGAGTTCCTCCCACTGCTTCTTCGAGGTCAGGAACGTGTCGTATGTCCCCATCGTCCCCATGCCGAACGGGCGTGCCCGCCCGTCGCCGGAGTTGTATGCCCGCTGCGCCTCGATCGGGATGAAACCGCCCAGCGACAGATCGGACTGCGTGTACGTGAACCGCCCGGTGCCCAGATCGATCGGGTCGCCGGCCGACCCGAGCGCCTCGACGACGCCCTTGGTCAGCGCCTCCAGCCAGTCCGGGACGTTGATCATCGCGCCGTCGAAGTTCTCGATTCCGGTGTCGTACGACGGCTTCACCTGAGTGCCGTCCGACGTGACGTTGCCGTGGCCGTAGACCTCCCAGCCCTCGGCGTACTTCTCGTGGGTCCAGAAGTTCATTTCCGTGCCGGGCTTCTGGTTCAGGTAGTTCGGGTAGTAGAGCTGGCCCTTGCCGCCGTGGATCTCGCCGCCGGCGGGCTGAATCGTGAAGTAGACCGGCACCTGGACGCCCTTCGGCATCGGGATCGGTGTGCGGTCGACCGGGATCGGCGTGATGCCCACCCGGGTGACAGGTTTGCCGTCCGCGTCGGTGATCCGAACGCCGGCCGGCAGGTGCAGCTCCAAGCCCTTGGCCTTCGGCGTCTTGACTACCACCGGCGCGGTCGTCGGGCTAGCGATCGACACCTCGTTCGCCGTGTCGAGGATGGGTAGGTACGGCTGGTAGAAGAGCTTGTTACGTCCCTTCCGGAGGTTGACCTGAACATCGAAGTATCCGTACTTCGTGGTCCGGGTCGAGGCTGTCCGCCCGTCCATCACGAACAGGTACGAGCCCTGCGGGAGCCCGCTCAGGACGAAGGATCCGTCCGCTTTCGTCTTCACCGAACGGTCGGCGACCCGCACAGTCACGCCCGCAAGCGGCTTGCCGTCGGTGCGCAGGATCTTCCCCGTCAGCAGGGCATCCCGGCGCCGCGGGTAGACGGGCGGCGAGCTGGGCTCTTCCTCCGGCTCCGAGCCGTTGACGGTGTTGCGATGCTCGGGCGCCTCACGTGATGTCGGTACAGCAGCCAGAGTCGTGTTCGCGATCGTTACGGTCGCAGACCCCGCGTCGGCGTACACCGGGTTGACCAGCAGTGTGTATGTTCCGGCAGACGGCAACGTGTACGTCAGGGACCCGCCCGTCGCCAGTAAAGTCGACGTCAGCCGAGTACCGGCAGGGTCCAGCAGCTCGAAGCTACCGCCGACCGACGGATAGTTCTCCGAAGTTACGGTGCCTTTGATCTTCTGGCTCGCGGCTCCGGTGAATGTGATGCGACCGGACTGTCCAGCGGTGGTGGCGACGGTCACCCCGGCGCCACCGACGGTCGCCAGCTTCACCACATCCGCCGCTACGTCGATCAGCCGGAGCGTCGCGCTTGACGTCGCGTTCAGTTGTGGGTCGACCTTGATGCTCCAGGTACCTGCCGTCGCCGAGGTCGTGGTGTCGAAAAGTTGTCCCTGGTTCGACGAATAGCAGTTCTGCGTCGTCTGGCGGGTGCCGTCCGGCTGCAGCAGTTGGAAGCTGACCGCAAACTCCTGGCTCGCGGTCGCCAGCGTGCACCCGATGAAGAACCGCTGGCCGGCGGCGACCGGGAAGGTCACGGTGGCGTTCTGACCAGGCGCGAGCGTCACGGCGGGGTTCGAGCCGAGTGCGGAGCTCACCGTCAAGTCGGCTGGAACCGAGACCACTTGCAGGGTCGGGCCGTAGACCAACGAACCCTCAGGATCGACGACAACTGTCCAAGTCCCCGCAGTCATAGCGCGGGTGTCGAAGAGGATTCCGTTGTCGAAGTCGCCACAGAAGCCGCCTTCGACACGTGCCCCGGACGGGTCCAGAAGGTCGTACGTGACGTCGGTGTCGTGCGCGGGATCATGGACGCAGGTGACCATGACCCGCTGCCCTGCCGCCGCGGTGAATGTCAGTCGCGCCGATTGCCCGGGCACCGTGTTGGCCACCGACTTGGCAGGTCCGTCGACGACGGTTGTGTAGACGGCATCGGCCGGGATCGAGTTGACCTTCACATCGATGGTCCCGGTCTGCGTGCCGCCGGGTTCGAGCAGGAGGATGTACTCACCGGCCTGGGGCAGCGTGTACCGGTCGGCCATGTACTGCAGGAACGTCGGCCACAACAGATCGCGGTACAGGAACGAGCCGTCCGGAGCGCGCACCGACACCGTACCGCTCGTGACGGTGGTCGACGCGAAGTCGATGTGTACGAGTCTGCCCTGCTCACCGGTGAAACTTACAGAGCCGGTTTGACCCGGCTTCGTGATCGTCAGGCGTCCCGCGGCACCATCGATCGTGGTTGTCGCCGTCACCGGTGCCGGCACCGTGGTGACATGCGCCGTGAAGGTCCCCACGTCGAAACGAGCAGGGTCGAAGTC
This sequence comes from Kribbella sp. NPDC004138, assembly GCF_053603655.1. NCBI lineage: Bacteria > Bacillati > Actinomycetota > Actinomycetes > Propionibacteriales > Kribbellaceae > Kribbella > Kribbella sp. NPDC004138. The sequence goes on along the minus strand of NZ_JBSGFZ010000014.1, from coordinate 31,659 downwards.
GAGCGTGTACGTCCCGTCCTCGGGCAGCGAGACGGCCGGCAGGTAGTTGACCGACGACGTACCGACGAATTGACCCGACTCCTTGAGCTTCTGGCCGCTCGGGCCCCAGAGCACGGCATTGTCCACGATCAGGGCGGCGCCCGACGCCCCGAGACTGGTGAAGACCAACTGGCCCTTGGTTCCGGTGAAGGTGAAGACCGGATGTGACGCCGGCACCGTGGTGGTGATGCTGCCCACCGCGCCGTCGATGGTGATCGCCTTGGTGACGTCGGCGCTCTCCTGCGCCGTGACGGTGAAGCTGCCGGTGGTCGGGTCGCGCGGATCCAGTTCGAGCAGGTACGTCCCGGTGGCAGCCGTGCGGGGCAGTTCGATGTACTGCGTCCCGCACAACTCCTCCTCCGCGTACACAGCGCTTCGGTCCGGTCCCCAGATGTGCGCCTCGTAGCAGCCGTTGATCGTCTCGTCGACCTTGTAGCCAAATCGCTTGCCCGCCGTGCCGTCGGTGGTGACGAGCGCGATCTGGTTGGACGTCGTCAGGTTGATCGTGTTCGGCGTACCGATCGTCGTGTGTGGTGCTCCTGCGACATCAACGGCGAGAAACGGCGCCGGGACGACGGCCAGATGGCCCGTGGACGACGCCGTCCCGCCCTTCGTACGGACGGAGACCTTGCCTGCGAGCCCGAACGTCGGCGCCTTGACGGTCAGGCTCGTCGGGGTCGCCGTCAGCACCTGGAGCTTCATCGCGTTGACGGTTACCGTGTTGCCGGTCGTGCTCGGTGCGAAGTTGGAGCCGGTGATCGTCACAGTTGCGCCGCGGTCGGCGACAAGTGGACTGAACGTCGACACTTGCGGCGCTACCAGTACGGCGACGTTCCCAGCGCCGATGGTGGCTCCACCGACCGTCACAGTCACACCGCTGCTCGTCGTACCGGCGGGGATCGACACCGTGATGTGGTTACGCCGAAGGGTCTTGATCGGTGCGTTGACCCCGCCCACCGAGACGCTCACCTGTGTCGGGTCCAGACCGAACCCGGTGCCGTACACCTCGTACTCGTCGCCGGGCGTCACCTCAGGGTTCCCGGTCTTGACGATCTTCAGCACGTTGGCCGGCAATCTCGTGGTCGCGGTGATATTGCCGACCGTGTCGTACACGTACTCGACACCCGTGCCGTCAGATATGAAGGCGGCCTTGACGCGGCCGTTCAGGTCGTGGGCGTAGAGCACCTCGCCACCCATCGGCACGATCGCCTTCGACGCCGCCGAGGCCGGTCCGGTCCCGACCGCGTTGATCGCCTGGACGGTGAAGGTGTACGGGACGCCGTTCGTCAGACCGCCGATGGTCGCGCTGTTGGCCAGCCCGACGGTCATCTTGATTGCCCCAGGGTTCGCGGTGACCGTGTACCCGGTGATCGGTGAGCCGCCGTCCTTCGGGGTAGCCCACTGGACATTCGCCGATCCATCGGCGCCGACGGCGGTCACAGAGGTCGGTGCTAGCGGCGCGGTCGCCTTCAGGTAGTACCCGCGTAGCCGCACGTACAACTTGGCCGCGCCGCTCGCGTAGAAGGTCGTCTGTCCCGCCGTCGAGAATCCCAGCGTGTCATGCCCCTGGGTGGTGACCCCACTGGCGTAATAGACCGACGCATCCGAAGGCCGCGTCGTGCCTGCCGGGTAGCCCGTGATCACGCCGCCGGCGGTCGGCGTACTTGCGTCGACGTTCGCTGCGACGGACGACACCGCTGCTGCGGCCGGTACGCCGTTCGCGCCCGCCAGCGCGGCCGTAGTTGTGCCAGCCGTCGCCAGGGCTACCCCGTTGACCGCGGACACCCGCGCGACGGGTATGTACGTAGACCCTGAGGTGGTGGCTGTCGGCACCAGGTAATAGCCGCGCAACCTGACGTAGAGATGCGTCGCTCCGGTTGCTGCGAAGGTGGCCTGTCCTCCGGCCGACAGCTTGACCGTCTCGTAGTTGCCCTGGTTCACGGTCACCGGGTAGTAGACCGAGGCGTCAGCCGGCGCGGTCGTACCGGCCGGATAGGTGCGCAGGAAACCTGCGGCCGTCGATGCGGACGCGACCACGGATACCGCCACGGCCGCCACGTTGGCGGTCGCGGGGATGCCGTTGGCGCCGGCGAAGGTGTGGGTGTACGTGCCGTTGGTGGCCAAAGAAAGGTTGTTGACGACGGTCGTCGGCGGGAGCGGCACGAAGGTCGCACCTGCTGTGGTTGCCGCAGCCGAGGTGTAGTAGCCGCGAAGGCGCACGTACACCGTCGATGCTGCGCTCGAGTAGACGCTGATCTGGCCAGTCGCCGACACCGGCACGACGTCGTACGTCGCCGTGTACCGGCCCGTCACGAAACTGGTCGTGCTGTCTGACGGGCGCGTCGTGCCGGCAGCATAGGTCTGCACCCATCCGGCCGCGGAGACGCCGACCGCACTGATCTGCACGGCAACGGCGCTGACCTGAGCAGCTGCCGGTACGCCGTTCGCACCGGTGACCGTCGCGGTCACCACACCACCGGCGGCCACAGACGCCGCGTTCACGACCGTCGCATTGGGGACCTGCACGAACTGCCCGGCAGCCGGCTGCAGGGCCGGCGTTGCAGTGTCAGCGGTCGCGCTCGTGGGCGGCGGCGCAGCGGCCGCGGGACTCGGTGTCGTTGCGGATGAATCGAGGGCGAGAAGGGTGCCGATCAACGCGAGCAGGACAAGGTGAACGACAGTGCGGAAGCGGCGCACAAGACCCCCAGCTAACCAGTCAACTCCCCCGAGTGGACCCGGTTAGGTCGGCAGAAGCTTAAGCGGATCCGCGCCGAATCGGGCTGGTCTTCAGGCGAATTGCATCTTCCTGCAGAAATCGCGGATTGCGGTTGCCGAGCCGGTAGCTGGCGGTTATGAGTTGCGTGGGGCGTACATGATGACGAGGACGCCCAGGAGGCAGATGGTGGCGCCTAGGAGGTCGTAGCGGTCGGGTTTGAAGTGGTCGACGAGGACGCCCCAGGCGAGGGAGCCGGCGACGAAGATGCCGCCGTAGGCGGCGAGGATTCGGCCGAAGTGGGGGTCGGGCTGGAAGGTGGCGACGAAGCCGTAGGCGCCTAGGGCAACTATTCCGCCGGCGATCCAGAGCAGGCCGCGGTGTTCGCGCCAGCCTTGCCAGATCAGCCAGGCGCCGCCGATCTCGGCGACGGCCGCGAGGACGAAGAGGGCGACGGACTTCAGGACCGTCACGGGGCGATCTCCGGGAACGGGATCGGGCAGTCGGGGTTGCCGGCGCAGGTTTCGAGGTCTTCGCAGCCGGCGGCGACGGCGGCTCGGAGGGTTTCGGCGATCACGGTGAGGTCGGCGAGCTTGGCTTCCACGTCGGACAGTTTCTCGCGGGCACGGGCCTGGAGACCGGCTCCCTCGCCGCGCCGGTGGCGATGGCGGGCGGTGTCGAGCAGGTCGGACACCTCGGCGAGGGTGAATCCGAGACGCTGCGCGGCCTTGATCACGCGCAGGGTGGTGACCGCGTCGTCCGGGTAGATGCGGTGGCCGCCGAGGGTTCGGGACGGCTCGTCGAGCAGGCCGCGGCGTTCGTAGTACCGCAGGGTCTGCAGGTTCACCCCGGCGGCCGCGGCCACCTCGCTCGATCTCATGACAGGAAGCCGTCGAGTACGGCGGTCTGGGTCGGCGGGACCGTGACACGGAGGCGAAGTTCGAGCGTGAAGGTGAAGAACGAGCAGCACTCGGTCTCGCGGGCGGTGAGGTCCTCGACCGTGGCCAGCGACTCCGGATCCAGCGTCAGGTCGAGCGTCTGCGGGTCCACGCGCTCGGCGCGCAGCAGGTGGTCGGCGAACAGCTGGTCGAACTCGGCGACGCGGAACGGCCGCTCCGCGGTGGGCAACGTGCAGAACTGCGAGATCTCGTCCATGGATCGACGGTAAACCCGTACCCAGGTACCGGATGCAACTACTGCAGCCAGGTCAGCGTGAACTGGACCGCGCCGAATGCCACCCGGTCCCCCGGCCGGACCCGCACGGTAGTCGTGATGCGGAGGTCGTTGACGCAGGTCCCGTTCATGGAGCCGAGGTCGCGGAGCATCCAGCCGTCGTCGACGTACCGCAGCTCGGCATGGGCCCGCGAGACCGATTCGTCGGGCAGGCGGAGCGTCGCGCCGGGCCCCCGGCCGATCCGCACGGTCGGTGAGCCGGGCGCGGGCAGGGCAAGAGCGTGCAGAGGAGCGGCATCCGTACGGCGGACCAGGCTGAGACGAGGCAGCGTGCTGGTCGGGATACGGGCGGCTCGTAGGCGCGGGATGCGGGCGCGGAGGTCACGCAACCAGGTGCCAGCGCCCCGGTCGCCGCGTGGGAGGTCGCGGACGGCGTCGGCGAGTTCGCCGCGGCTCTGGGCGCGGAGGACGAAGTTCATCCGGCGGATGAACGTGTCGTGGGACAGGCGGCCGGAGCCGGCGCCGTCGCGGAGGATCGCCAAGGCACGGTCACGGTCGGCGTCCGACGGACGCGTCCACGGCACCCCAACCGAGCTCATGGGCAGATTGTCCGTGGCCACCGGTTCACTGTCCACCACGGCCCATCACAGCACCGTGACAGCCGGTTCCTGGAGACTGTCCGTGCAGTGGGACAGAATGACGGGATGCGACTGCCTGTGATGCCGCCGGTCAAGCCGATGCTCGCCAAGCCGGTGAAGGAGATCCCGCGCGGTGAGATGTCCTACGAGCCGAAGTGGGACGGCTTCCGGTCGATCATCTTTCGCGACGGCGACGAGGTGGAGATCGGCAGCCGGAACGAGAAGCCGATGACGCGCTACTTCCCCGAGCTGGTCGAGGCGGTGAAGGCCAACCTCCCGGAGCGCTGCGCGATCGACGGCGAGATCATCGTGATCGGCGCGTCCGGCGACCGGCTGGACTTCGAGGTGCTGCAGCAGCGCATCCACCCGGCGGCGAGCCGGGTGAACATGCTGTCGGAGAAGACGCCGGCCCGGTTCGTCGCGTTCGACCTGCTCGCGCTCGGCGACGACGACTACACCGAGCGCCCGTTCAGCGAACGCCGCGCGGCGCTGCTGGATGCGCTCGCGACCGTGAAGGAGCCGATCCACGTCACCCCCGCGACGGCCGACCCCGAGACCGCGGCGCAGTGGTTCGAGCAGTTCGAGGGCGCCGGCCTGGACGGGCTGATCGCGAAGCCGCTCGACGGCACATACCAGCCCGACAAGCGGGTGATGTTCAAGGTCAAGCCGGAGCGTACGGCGGACTGCGTCGTCGCCGGCTACCGGCTGCACAAGAGCGGCCCGGACCGGATCGGCTCGCTCCTGCTCGGCCTCTACAACGACGACGGCACGCTGGCGAGCGTCGGTGTGATCGGCGCCTTCCCGCTCGAGCGCCGCAAGGAGCTCTTCCAGGAGATGCAGCCGCTGGTCACCACGTTCGACGACCACCCGTGGGCGTGGGCGAAGCAGGAGGAGGGCGTCCGGACGCCGCGCAACGCCGAGGGCAGCCGATGGCAGGCCGGCAAGGACCTGTCGTTCGTGCCGCTGCGGCCCGAGCTGGTCGTCGAGGTTCGCTACGACCACATGGAAGGCATCCGCTTCCGCCACACCGCACAGTTCGTCCGCTGGCGCCCCGACCGTACGCCGGAGTCCTGCACGTACGAGCAGCTGGAGGAGCCGGTGAAGTTCGACCTGGCCGACGTCCTCTCCAGCGCCCAGCGCTGATGCTCTACGGCCTCTACACGCGCCTCCTCAGGCGCCAGCTCGCCGGTCTGCCGATGCCGGAGCACGTCGCGATCGCGATGGACGGCAACCGGCGCTGGGCGAAGCGGGCCGGCTACGACGACGTACGGATCGGTCATCGGTTCGGCGCCGAGCACCTGGAGCTCTTCCTGCAGTGGTGCGCCGACGCCGGGATCCGGTGCGTCACCGCCTGGGTCGCGTCGCCGAGCAACCTGCGCAAACGCGATGCGGACCAGGTCGGCTACCTGATGGACCTCACCGAAACCGTGCTCGCGGAGCACGTCCGGCGGGACGTCCGCTGGCGGCTGCACGTCGCCGGTCAGCTGGATCTGTTGCCGGATTCAACGGCGCGTGCGCTGAAGGAGGCCGTCGAGGAGACCCGCGACCGCCCGGACTCCGGTGACCTGACCATCGCGATCGCGTACAGCGGGCGGCTCGAGGTGCTGGACGCCGTGCGGTCGGTGCTCGACGAGGCGGCCGCGGACGGGCGGTCGATCGAGGACGTCGCGGACGCGCTGAGCGAGGACGACATCAGCCGGCACCTGTACGTCCCGGGCCTGCCGGACCCCGAGCTGGTGATCCGGACCAGCGGCGAGCTGCGGATGTCGGACTTCCTGCTGTGGCAGGCGACCGGCTCGGAGATCGAGTTCTGCGACCTGTACTGGCCCGCGTTCCGGGAGATCGACCTGCTCCGGGCACTGCGGACGTACGGACGCCGGAGACTGCAACGATCCAGTTGAATACTTTCGGCCCGGACGGGGGCACTATGGAGGTGTACCGACCGGTAAGCAGCGGAGGTGGCACGATGTACGACGTCGTACTGCTCGTCGAACAGGAACTGTCCGAACCTGACGCGAAACGCGTCGTCGAACTCCATCAGGACATGCCCGAGCCGGTCAGGTACCACGTGCTGGTGCCCTGCCACAACGCGGAGGCCGGCGTCGAGGCGTCGATCAGCGCGCTCGGGACCGCGGACCTCTACGGGCCGGGCCTGGCGGGCCAGCGCGAGGACCTCGCCGAGGCGCAGAAGGCGATCGACTCCGAGGCCAAGGGCTGCACCGGGCGCAGTGTGCAGCGGCTCCGCGACCTCGGCCGGAACGCCGAGGGCGGGATCTCGCACGACCGGCCGATCGACGCCCTGGTCGCGACCGTGCAGCACGTCCAGGGCCGCGAGGTGATCATCCTGACCCGCCCACACATCGTGGCGGAGTTCTTCCACCTGGACTGGACCACCTCGGCCCGCCGACACCTCGGTGTCCCCGTGCTCCACCTGCTGGAGCACGATTCCCGGCCGGCTAGTGCGGGAGCAGAGCCGCGTACGTGATGCCGCCGGCCAGGCTGGCGATCAGCAGGGCCAGCGTCGTACGGACCGCACGCTCACCCGTGCGGCCGTAATGACGGCCGTCCTCGGAGTGGTACGCGAGCTTGAACCCGGCGTACCCGGCCGCGAGGACGAGCCCTAACTTGATCATCAGACACCTGCCGCCGCATCCGACTCTCTGAACTGCGTGGAGTACAGATCAGCGTACTCGCCGCCTGCCGCGAGCAGTTGCTCGTGCGTGCCGCGCTCGACGATGTTGCCGTGGTCAACCACCAGGATCTGGTCCGCGTTCCGCACCGTCGACAGCCGGTGCGCGATGACCAGCGACGTACGACCCTCCAGCGCGGTGTCCAGCGCCCGCTGGACGGCGACCTCGGACTCGGAGTCCAGGTGCGCGGTCGCCTCGTCGAGGACGACGATCTTCGGCGCCTTCAGCAACAAGCGGGCGATCGCGAGCCGTTGCCGCTCACCACCGGACAACCGGTGGCCGCGGTCGCCGACGACGGTGTCCAGCCCGTCCGGCAGCGCCGCGACCAGGTCCCAGATCTGCGCGGCCCGCAGCGCGGCGATCATCTCGTCCTCGGTGGCGCCCGGCTTCGCGTAGACCAGGTTGGCGCGGATCGTGTCGTGAAACATGTGCGCGTCCTGCGTGACGTACCCGATGGTGTCGTGCAGGGACTGCAGCGTCACGTCTCGTACGTCGCGGCCGCCGACGCGGACCACTCCCCCGCTCACGTCGTACAGCCGGGCGACCAGGTTCGTGATCGTGGTCTTGCCGGCGCCCGACGGCCCCACGAGGGCGACCATCTGGCCCGGCTGGACCACGAAGCTGACGTCGCCGAGGACCTGCGCGGAGACGCGCTTGTCGAGGACCGCGACGGACTCCAGGCTCGCCAGTGAGACCTGCTCCGCCGTCGGGTACGAGAACGCGACGTGCTCGAACTCGACACTCGCCGCGTCGCCCGGGAGATCCTCGGCGTCCGGCGCGTCCTTGATCATCGGCTCGAGGTCGAGCACCTCGAAGACCCGCTCGAACGACACCAGCGCGGTCATCACGTCGACGCGGACGTTGGAGAGCGCGGTCAGCGGACCGTACAGCCGGCCGAGCAGCGCGACGAGCGCGAGCAGGGTGCCGATCGTCAGCGTCTCGCGGACGGCCAGGTTGCCGCCCACGCCGTACACCAGGGCGGTCGCCAACGCGGCGACCAGGGTCAGCGCGGTGAAGAACACGCGGCCGAGCATCGCGATCCGGATCCCCAGGTCGCGGACCCGGCCGGCTCGCTCGCCGAAGTCGGCGTTCTCGATCGACGGCCGGCCGAACAGCGTGACCAGCAGCGCGCCGCCGACACTGAACCGCTCGGTCATCGCGGTCGACATCTCGGCGTTCAGTTGCATCTGCTCCCGGGTCATCGCGGCGAGCCGCCGGCCCAGCACGCGCGCCGGGATCAGGAAGATCGGCAGCATCAGGATCGCGACGACGGTCAACTGCCAGCTCAGCGCCAGCATCGCGCCGACGACCAGGATCAGGCTGATGACGTTCGAGACGACGCCGGACAGTGTCGAGGTGAAGGCCTGCTGGGCGCCGATCACGTCGTTGTTGAGCCGCGAGACCAGCGCGCCGGTCTGGGTCCGGGTGAAGAACGCGACCGGCATCCGCTGCACGTGCGCGAACACCCTGGTCCGCAGGTCGAAGATCAGCCCTTCACCGATCCGCGCCGAGAACCAGCGCTGCACCAGGCCGAGAACTGCCTCCACGACCGCGAGCAACGCGACGATCAGCGCGAGCGCGGTGACCAGGCCGGCGTTCCCCTTGGAGATCCCGTCGTCGACGATCTTCTTGAACAGCAGCGGCGACGCGATCACCAGGAACGCCGAGACGATCACCAGCAGCAGGAACGCCGTGATGTGCCAGCGGTACGGCTTGGCGAACCGGACGATCCGCCGCAGCGTGCCCTTGGCCAGCTTCTGCTCCAGCACCGACGTGTCCTGGCGCCGCCAGCCCATCGCACCCATTCCGGGGCGCATCATTCCCGACATCCGGCCTCCCTTTCACCTGATCTTCTCAACATCCGGTGCCCGCGCACACTTCCCGCAACTTTTGGTTGCGCATCCCGGCGGCGATGGTCTACAGTCATGAGCAACCAAAGGTTGCGAAAGGATGAGGGGCATGACCAGGAGCATCGAGCGGGAGATCCGGATCGCGGCCGCGCCGGAGGTGGTGTACGAGGTGGTCAGCTCGCCCGAGCACCTGCGCGAGTGGTGGCCGGACGAGGCCGAGCTCGACGCCGTACCGGGCGCGACCGGGACCATCGGTTTCAAGCAGGACGACGGCATGATGACGGTTCCGGTGACGGTGATCGAGGCCGAGCCGCCGCGCCGGTTCACGTTCCGCTGGGACTACGACGGCGAGGTCGCCACTGCGGAGAACTCGGTGCTGGTGACGTTCGACCTCGTCCCGGTCGACGGCGGCACCCTGCTCCGGTTCGCCGAGACCGGGTACGACGAAGCCGCCAAGTCCGACGCGGTGCTCGAGGACCACACCAGCGGCTGGGACTACTTCCTCCCCCGGATCGCGCCGTACGCCGGAAAGCTGGCGCAGCGGTCGTGATCGACGACGAGCTCTGGTCGGCGATCGGCGACCCGACCCGGCGGCGGATGCTCGACCTGCTGCTGGCCGACGGCGGCGGCACGGCGACCAGTCTCAGCGACAAGCTGCCGGTCACCCGGCAGGCGGTCGCGAAACACCTCGGCGTTCTCGACCGGGCCGGACTCGTGCACTCCACGCCGTCCGGGCGCGAACGCCGCTACACCGTGGACGACGAACAGCTCGCCCGCGCGATCAACCAACTCACCGACGTCACCGCGACGTGGGACCGGCGGCTGCAGCGCATCAAGCGCATCGCCGAGTCAATCGAAAGACGAAAAGGGGAACGATCATGAGCGACATCCTGCACAGGGTCGGCGTCATTGCGCCGATGAAGGACGTGCACACGGCTCTCACCACCATCGACGGCTTGGCCGGCTGGTGGACCGAGGACACCAAGGGCGACCCCGACGGCGTCATCGCGTTCCGCTTCGCCAGCGCGGGCGGCGACGGGTTCGACATGAAGATCCTGGAGACCGCGCCGGAACTGGTCCGCTGGGAGGTCGTCGGCGGACCGGAGGAGTGGATCGGCACGCACGTCAGCTTCCGTCTCTCCCAGGCCGACGAGTACGCGATCGTCCTGTTCAAGCACGAGGGTTGGCGGGAGCCGGTCGACTTCATGTACCACTGCAGCACGAAGTGGGCGACGTTCCTGATGAGCCTCAAGCAGTACGTCGAGACCGGCAAGGGCGACCCGGCGCCGAACGACGTACCCGTGAGCAACTGGCACTAGCCGAACGCGGCCAGGAGCTCCTTCAGACGGCGTTCCTGCGCCTCCCGCTCGAACCTGAGCTGGTCGTCGTACGAGCGGTCCGCGGCACCGAGCAGCAGAGCCTTGGTCTCGCGGATCGCTCCCGGCAACGGCCCGAGCAGCGCGTCGGACAGGTCCTTCACCGTCGCCTCCAGCTCGTCCGCTGGTACGACGATGTTCGCGAGGCCGAGCTCCTTCGCCTCCGCGGCCTCGACCCAGCGGCTGGTCGTGCAGATCTCCAGCGCCCGGGAGTAGCCGATCAGCTCGACGAGCGGCTTGGTGCCGCCGAGGTCGGGGACCAGCCCGAGCGACGGCTCGCGCATGCTGAAGCGCGCGTCCGGCGTGACGACCCGGAGGTCGCAGGCCAGCGCGAGCTGGAAGCCGGCCCCGACCGCATGCCCCTGCACCGCGGCGATGCTGACGATCTCGGGGCGCCGCAACCAGGAGAAACCGGACTGGAAGGTCGCGATCAGCTCCAGGACCTCGTCGGTCGGCTTCGCTCCGAGCGTCAGCAGCGGCTCCTGGCCCAGGTCGTTCTCCCCCATGATCAGCCGCCGGTCGAGTCCCGCCGAGAACGACGGCCCCTCCCCCGACACGACGACCACCCGCACCTCGGGCGGCAGCGCCGTACCGAAAGCGGCCAGCGCGCTCCACATCGCCGGCGTCTGCGCGTTCCGCACCTCAGGCCGATCCAGCACCACCCGGGCCACCGGCCCGTCCACCGTCAACCGCAGACCTGTCATGGCGCGGATATTACCCGGAAGTAATCAGGCGAGCGAGATCAGGTCGGCGTACTCGCTCGTCCAGAGGTCCTCGACGCCGTCCGGGAGCAGCACGACACGCTCGGGCTCGAGCGCCTCGACGGCGCCCTCGTCGTGCGTGACCAGCACGATCGCGCCCGTGTACGAGCGGATCGCGTTCAGCACCTCGGCGCGGGAGGCCGGGTCGAGGTTGTTGGTCGGCTCGTCGAGGAGCAGGACGTTCGCCGCGGACACGACCAGCGTGGCGAGGGCGAGGCGGGTCTTCTCGCCGCCGGACAGCACCCTGGCCGGCTTGTCCGCGTCGTCGCCGGTGAACAGGAACGAGCCGAGCACACTGCGCGCCTGGGTCTCGTTCAGGTCCGGGGCGGCGGTCTTCATGTTCTCCAGCACCGTGCGGTTCACGTCCAGGGTCTCGTGCTCCTGGGCGTAATACCCGAGCTTGAGGCCGTGGCCGTCGATCACCTCACCGGTGTCGGCCTTCTCGATCCCGCCGAGGATCCGCAGCAGCGTGGTCTTGCCGGCGCCGTTCAGGCCGAGCACGACCACCCGCGAGCCCTTGTCGATCGCCAGGTCGACGTCGGTGAAGATTTCCAGCGAGCCGTACGACTTCGACAGCTCACGCGCCATCAGCGGCGTCTTGCCGCACGGCGCCGGCGTCGGGAACGCGATCTTCGCGACCCGGTCGGACTGGCGCTCCTCCTCCAGCGACGACATCAGCTGTTCGGCGCGCCGCAGCATCTGCTGCGCGGCGGTCGCCTTGGTCGCCTTGGCGCGCATCTTGTTCGCCTGGTCGACCAGCTGGGACGCCTTCTTCTCCGCGTTCGCCCGCTCGCGCTTGCGGCGGCGCTCGTCGGTCTCGCGCTGGCTCAGGTACGCCTTCCAGCCGACGTTGTAGACGTCGATCTCGGCGCGGTTCGCGTCCAGGTGGAACACCCGGGTGACGGTCTCCTCGAGCAGGTTCACGTCGTGGCTGATCATGATCACGCCACCGGCGTACGACTTCAGGAAGTCGCGCAGCCAGATGATCGAGTCGGCGTCCAGGTGGTTGGTCGGCTCGTCGAGCAGCAGCGTCTCGGCCTGCGCGAACAGGATCCGGGCCAGCTCGACGCGGCGGCGCTGACCACCCGACAGGGTCGACAGCGGCTGGCCGAGCACGCGGTCCGGGAGGCCGAGGTTCGCCGCGATCCGGGCCGCCTCGGACTCGGCCGCGTACCCGCCGGCGGCATGCAGGTCCGCCTCGGCGCGCTCGTACCGCCGCATGCCCTTGGCGCGGGTCTTCTCGTCCGCGCTGGCCATCGACTTCTCGGCCGAGCGCATCCGCCGGACGACCTCGTCCAGGCCGCGGGCGGACAGGATCCGGTCCCGGGCCAGGACGTCGAGGTCGCCGGTACGCGGGTCCTGCGGCAGGTAACCGATCTCGCCCGACGACGTGACGGTGCCGCTGGCCGGCAGGCCCTCACCGGCAAGGATCTTGGTCAGGGTGGTCTTCCCGGCGCCGTTGCGGCCGACCAGACCGACCTTGTCGCCGGGGCCGACCCGGAACGACGCGGGCGCGAGCAGTTGGCGGGCACCGACGCGAACCTCGAGATGGGAGACAGTGATCATCGGGGTTCGGGCGCGTCCTTACACTCGGCAACTGGTCGATACGGCGGTGTCACGGCACGCCGAAATCCCCCGCACTGAGGTCTAGTGTAGGTGGGATGAAATTCAATCCGGACGCGGATCTCGACACCAGCGGCGTCGAGGATACCCGCGGTAGTGGTGGCGGCGGCCGCAGCGGCCTGCCGGGCGGGATGATCCCGGTCGGCGGCGGTATCGGCGGCATCATCCTGCTGGTCGTGATCCTGCTGCTGTCCGGCGGCCTGCCAGGCGGAGGTGGCAGCGACGAACCGGCGGCGCGGAACACGGCCGCGGGCAACCTCGACTCGTGCAAGAAGGGCAGCGACCTGCAGTCGAACTCGGACTGCCGGTTCGTCTTCTACCAGAACTCGATCGAGAGCTTCTGGGCCGCGGAACTCCCGCGCCGCGGCAAGAAGTACACGCGGGCGCCGATGCGGGTCTTCGAGGGCTCGGTGAACACCGGCTGCGGCCCGGCGACCAGCGCGGTCGGCCCGTTCTACTGCCCGCCGGACAAGCGGGTCTACCTGGACATCGGGTTCTTCCAGACGCTGCAGAACGACCTGGGCGCGCGCGGCGGCGAGTTCGCCGAGGCGTACGTCGTGGCGCACGAGTACGGCCACCACATCCAGAACCTGTACGGCATCCTCGACCGGATCAAGTCTCGCAACGGCCCGGCGTCCGACTCGGTCCGCTCCGAACTCCAGGCCGACTGCCTGGCCGGGATCTGGACCAACCACGCGACCACGGTCCCGAACAGCAGCGGCCAGCCGCTGATCACCGAGCTGAGCGAGGACGACATCGCCCGCGGCCTGGACGCCGCCGCCTCGGTCGGCGACGACCGCATCCAGCAGAAGACCCAGGGCCAGGTCACCCCGGAAAGCTTCAGCCACGGCACCGCCGAACAGCGCATGCGCTGGTTCACCAAGGGCATGGACTCCGGCGACATGACCGCCTGCGACACCTGGTCCGCCAACCCGCTGTAACTCCAGTGAACGAAACCGCCCCTGGACTCCGCGGAGTCCAGGGGCGGTTTGCGGTACCTATCCGATCCGTTGCGCCAATGGGTGCGCCGGATCGGGATCGGTGGTGGACGTCCCGGGGAGCCAGGCGACCATGCTCCCGTCCGGCGTCATGGTCATCGACCAGATGGTGAACGGCGGGAACGGCGCCGGATCCTGGACGGACACGCGAGTCCCATCGGCCCGGTCCTGCACCACGAAATGACCCGGCCGAGCTGGAACCACGTCGCTGGCGCCGGGCTCCCACGCCAAGATGTTGGCATCGTTACTGACAGCCAACGGCACACCGGGAATATCCCAGTAGTATCCACCCTGAACAATGTCGGATTCGGTGACCACGCCAGTCCCAAGGCGTTTGACCACGACTGCGGACGAGTCGGGATCGAAGCCCTTCATGAGAAGGGCATTGGAAATGAAGTACCGGCCGTCCCGGCTCAGCTGCATCGGGCCGAACGACAACCCACCCATCTTGTAGTACGGCATACTCACCTGACCGGTCGACGCATTGTAGAACACGTATTCGTTGGCTCCGTTGAAGTAAGGACTCCGATTGTCGTTCACCGTCATCGTATAGACGATGGTATTGCCGTCACCCGGCATCCCGGTCATGTTGGCGGAATCGCAGACCAGACTCGACGTACACATGTCGATCCGCTGGACCGCGCTGCCCTTAACTGCCCGGAATATCTTTCGAACATCACCCTGCGGGAATCCAGGGTCCTCGACCAGAGTATTCAAGGCCAAGATGCTTCCGGAGTCCGACAGCGCGATGCGCTCGACAGGTGCCGAGATTCCCGGGTCGGCAGTCCACACCGCGTGCTCGTCGAAGTCGTAGACCATGACCTTGCGCGCCGGACCGTCCCCATCCACGATGTAGGCGATATAGCGGCCATTCGCAGCGCTCGCGAGCTTCGGCTTCGGACGACCGAAGCCACCGGATAACGGGTCGACCGCCGCTGAGATCATCTGTGGTGAACGGGCGTCCGCCGCACGCGAGGCCAGCTCGACCTCGCCGTTGGCCAGGTCTCTACGGACGAGGTAGAAGTTGCCGTCCCGCGGGATCCCGGGCGGCCCGACCTCGTCCGGGGTCAGGCTCAACGGGAAGAACGCGTAGCGGCCGTCGTCGGAGAGCTCGACGCCGACGGTGCTCGTCTTCCCGTCCATCCCGCGCATCAGATCGTTGGCGCCCGGATTGTCGATCAACGGACTACCGGCGACGACCGGCTGCGACGTACCAGGCCCGCTCTGCCCAGCGGCGGTGACAGCGAAGACGCTGACCGTGTAGCTGACGCCGGCCCGTAGGCCACCGATGACCGTGCTCAGGTTCGAACCGGGGACGGTGTGCGAGCCTGTGTCCGGCTCGGTGGTCAGGACGTAGCGGTCGATGGGGTTGCCACCTGGCTGCGAGGGCTCCCGCCAGGTGACCAGGGCGGCCAGGTTGCCGGGGGTGGCGGTGACGTCTCGGGGTGGGGTCGGGACATGAGGGCCGACATAGATCCCGGCTTCTGCCGTGAGCTCGCCGTGGTCGCCGTTCGGCGGGACCAGGGCCTGAACCTTCACGACGCCATCGGCGACCGCGTCGTAGACTCCGTCCTGGGTGACGGTCCCGGGTCCCTTCACGACGCTCCATGTCGCGGGCTCGTCCGGATAGCCGAAGATGTGGCTGTTGAAGTCGATCGTCTCGCCCACTGCCAACTCCGCGCTCGGCGGATCAATCAGCACGTTGCGGATCGGTCCACCCGAGTCGAAGACCTGCTGCTCCCAGCGGAACCCTTCGAACTGCTGGTGCAGGACGTTCTTCGTGGCCAGATCTGCCGTCAGACCACCAGTGAGTTGGACTCCGAGGAAACCTGCGATGAACGGGTTCTTGTCTGTGTCCGCCTCGGCCCGAGCGTACGGCTTTGCGGTGATGTACGGACCGGCCGTTCCGTAGAACAGCAGCATGATGTCGGGTTCGAGGGCGAGCGTTTCGTCGATGTTGCCGAACGCGTCGAGGTGCGGTTCGGACACCAAGCTCTGGTCGCCGAACGGCTCATCGCTCAGCGTGTTGCCGTTGCGGCGAATGCGATCTCCGAACTGACCGGATGAATGGCCGACGAGTCTGATGCCTGCTCGGCCTTCGACGGTCAGCACCACGTACACGTCGACGCCCGGACACATTTCGACCGGGAGACGGCCGAGGTACACCGCAACGCAGGCGCCCCGCAGGTGCCCAATCGGGATGCGGCGTTCCTTCTCGCCTCTCCAGAACGACTGGTCGACCCTGTACTCGATGTCGGTGTCGGCCTTGATCGTGTACTCGCTCTGGGGCGAGCCGGGTCCGCCGTTGACCTCGAACGACGGATCCAGCGAGCCCGCTATCTCCACGTGCACACCATGGTCGATGTCCGCGGAGAACTCGAAAGTGAACTTTCCGTCGTGCAGCCCGAAGGTCGGCGGGTCGACTGTTGCCGAGGTGCCGGCGCGGGCTCGCGGGGCTCCCTGCCGTAGCGTCTTGCCCTTCACCGTCGGGTGCCGCAGCGTCGCGCCCGGAGTCTCTTGCTGGAACCGCAGGCCGTCGGAGTCCTTGATCTTGATGTCGCGGGACAAGGCGCCATCGGACACGACGTCGGGCAACGACGCGTCTTCGGTTTGGAAGACCAAGACCGTGCCGGTGTCGACCCGTAGGACCTTGCGGAGCAGTCCCTCTGGGGTTACTGGGCTCGAGGTGGCGACGACGATGGCGCCCGCCTGGATGGCGTTGAGCTGTTCGTTCGGATTGGTCACGGAGATGCTCGTGGTGCCAACGTTCGCGATTCGGCTCATCGAGTCAGCGGTCAGGACGATCGGGTCCTGGGCAACGGCGATGGTCGGCTTGATCGGCCTGGAAGCTGCTGTCGGCAGGCCGGCGCCGTGCATGTTCAGCGCCGAGACGACGAAGGTGTACTGCGTCTGCTGATCGAGCCCGTCGACCGCGGCGGACAGCGAGGTCGTGTCGACGACCCGTCCGCCGGGGCTGACCGTCACGCGGTAGCCCGTGATCGGGGCGGAGCCGGTGTCGATCGGCGGTTCCCAGGCCACGGTGATCGTGCCGTTCTCGGTGACTGAAGCTTGCAGATCGGTTGGTGCGTTGGGCGGCCGGGTGGCTGATGGCGTGCCGGTCGCCACGGACCAGTCGCCGGTACCGGTTTTGTTGCGGGCTCGGACCTTGACGGTGTACGTCGTGCCGTTGTCGAGGCCGGTGAAACCGGTCACGGTCGTGCCGGCGGGGATGACGATCCGGTGGTCCCCTGGGTTGGCGGTGACCTCGTAGTCGAGGATGTCGGCGCCGCCGTCGGCCGGTTGGACCCACTGGATGTCCAGGCGGCCGTCGAGCTGGAAGAGTGCGAGGTCCACTGGTTTCAGGGGGACTTCGGCAACCTTCGGGATCACCGGAACTGCCATGGACGCCGTCGAGCCGTTGGCGTTCGTTGCCGTGACCACGACTTTGTAGAGCTGGCCGTTCGTCAGGCTGGGCAGTGTTGCACTGTGCTGGTCACCAGCAACAGTCACTGGCGTCGTGGCCGGGACTGTCGTGACCTTGTAACTGGCCACCTGATCGACCGCGCCCTCTGGTGCGGACCACGTCACCACCGCCTCGCTGTCCCGACCGAGAGTGTTCGTGATGAACGGCGCGCCGGGTGGAGCGGGCGCCGCCGGCTTGATCGCCTGCGACGCCGCGGAGTAGTCCGACGCGCCCGCCGCTGTCTTCGCGCGAACCTGGAACGTGTACGCAGTACCGTTCGTGAGTCCCTGCACGACGACGGAGGTGCCGGTGCTGGTCGACGCAGTCTGACCCCCGGGAGACGTCAGTATGTCGTATCCAGCGATCGGGAGATCCCCCGAGTCGGCCGGCGGATCCCAGCGGACCTCCACGGCCCGGTCGCGGGCGCCTCCGGTGACGTGGAGCGGCGGCTGCGGCTTCGACGGCGCGACGGCGTACGCCTGGATGTCGACGTACAGGCGGACGCCGGCGTTGGTGCCGTTGCCGATGCTGACCGTTCCGGTGGGGCTGACGCGGGCCCACATCAGGTTGTAGGACAGCGTATTGGCTGACGGCGGCGCGACGTCCGTCACTCCGGTCGGCCGGGTTTCGTTCCCCGGATAGGTCACGACCTCACCACTGGTGGTCGAGCCGTAAGCAGTCACTCGGAGCGCAGCGAACGTGACGCCGCTCGCCGGGAGACCGGCTTTGCCGAACAGCTGCAGCGTCTGTACGCCGTTCACAGGCACCAAAGTCGCCGAACCTGTGTCGAGCAGGCGCTGCTGCGCGACGGGGACGGACCGCAAGGAGATCGCTGCGGGATTCGTCGCAGCGGTGAAATAGCCGACGACGTCGACGGTGTAGTGCGTCGTACCCGAAGAGACATTGAAGAGCGTCAGGCTGCCGGTGCTTGAGAGCTGAACGACAGCACTGTTCGTGTACGGCTTCGCGGCGCCGAAGTTGCCGTGATAGGCGCTGGGTCGGGCACCACCACCTGGGTACAACGTCCATCCACCAGCGGCCGTCGGCGACCACGCGGTGACGTTCACGACAGCGGCGGTGATGTTCGCCACTGCCGGCAGACCACCCTTCGTCGCGATGGTGACGGTGATCGCGGAGTTGGCCGGGACCGGCGTGTTGGTCGTGACACCGATCTTGTTCCTGGTGTCGATGACCCGCGCCTGGCGCAACGGGACCAGACGATTGCCCGAGGTCTGCGACGACGCATCGGTGTAGTAGCCCGTCACGTCGGCGAGGATCCGGACCGTGCCGGCGCTGCCGTTCTTGAAGCTGATCGCACCCGCGGAGTTCACCCGAACCGTCGAGGAGGACGAGGTGAATCCGCTGTTCGCGTAGAAATAGAAGCTGGGCGCGCTCGGCACGGCCTCCCCCGTCGGCCAGGCGAACACCGACCCGGTCGCCGTCGGGGAGATCGTGATGATGTTCATCTGGATGGCGCTCACGCCGGTCGCGGGTACGCCGTTGCGGCCGGTGAACTGAACTGTCACTGTCCCCTGGGCGGGGACCGGCGTGGTGGTCGGGACGCCGATATGCGTTCCGGTGTCCAGCATTCGCTGTGGTGGCGACAACGGCAGGTACTGTCCGGGCCCGGCATTGGGCACCGTGGTCGCGGTTGCCGCGGTATTCCAGCTTTGTCCGGCCGATTCCGCTTGAGCGGTTGGCGCAAGAGAATTCGCGACGCCGAGAATTAGGCATAACGACAGAAATATTCGTGCAATTGAATGCACTGAAACCCCCAGCTTGGAGCGGCCCCCGGAGCAGGCACACTCTAGCAACACGCAAGCACGCTCCGCAGTCGGATTGCAGCTTGTTGCAACTGCAATCCGACTGCCGATTCAGCGTCGTGTCAGGCCACTTGGGCGGGGCGGTGGTAGCCCGGGAGGAGTTCGTCGACCAGGGCGTCGGTTTCCGCCTCGGGGCCGCGGGGGCCGCCGTGGCGGGTGAGGGCGGCGTACATCTGGCCGGCCACGTTGGTGACGTCGGCGGTGGTGCCGAAGTGGGCGGCCAGGCGGAGGGTGGCTCGCCACAGTTCCTCCGACGCCGGCGAGAAGCTCAGGCCGGTCTGGAGGGCCGTGCGGGCCATGGTGCCGTCGTTGTGGTTGAGCGACGCCTCGGCGAGCCGCAGTGCGGCGTCGACGACGGCCTCCGCCATCCGGCGCTCGATGCCGGACGCGGCCAGCCACGAGTAGCGTCCGCCGGGCAGGTTCGACCAGGCGGGGCCGTGCACCAGGCTGAGCGCCGTCGACAGCGGGCCGCGTGGGTCGTCGATCATCGACGCCTGCTTCGCGAGCGTGCGGAAGACGTCCCAGTCGACGCGGACCACGCTGCGGTTGAGCATCCAGCGGCCGGACTCGTCGGCGTACATCGCGTCCACACCGACCCAGCGCCGGGTGTGCTCCAGCGCCGCATCGCGCAACTCCTGGCTGATGCCGCGCGGCCAGATCGCCCCGGCGAGCACGTTCGGGTGTACGCCGTAGTCCTGGCTGGCCAGGAACGCGATGATCTCCGTCGACAGCGCGACCCGGCCGTCGTCGATGACCCCGCGGGCGTCCACCTCGACCGGCCCGAGCAGGTCCACCTCGACCGGAGCCGGCCGGCTCAGATCCATGGTGGAGAACTCGTACGCCGGCATGTCCTGCTCCGACCGGCGCTTGTCGCGCGCATCGGCCTCGGCCGCGTCGAACAGCGCGACCAGGTCGGCGAACTGCTCCGGGTTGACGCTGTGCGCGTCCACCTCGAGGCCGAGCAGCCGGCAGACGGCCTGGTTCTTCTCGTCCACGACGAACCGCCACGGCGAGTTCAGTACGTCGCCGACCACGACCGCCGAGATGCTGCGCTTGGTGTCGGCGGCCAGCCGGTTCAGCTGGTCCTGCTCCTCCGGCGACGGCGGCGCGGACAGGAAGATGACCTCCGGTCCCCACAGCGCCGCGTCCGGATGCGTCATCCGGGCCTCGGCGACCGAGCCGGCGTCCCGGCGCTGGCAGGCCTGCACCTGCGCCTCGGTGCGCCGGACGACCTCGCCCATCGCGTCGTCGAGGCGGACCCAGTAGCTGAGCCGCGCCGGCGCCAACGACGACAGGTCGTCGCCGAACCCGACCATGCTGATGTGCGCGCCCTCGGACCACAGGTTCGTCGCGAGCTCGACCGCGAGCGAACCGACCACGTCGCGGGAGGCGTTGTTCACGCCGCCGAACGCGACGATGCCGTTCGCCGTGTCGAGGTCGATCAGCACCGTGGCGCCGTCGGCGTTCTGCCCGACCGTGACCAGCGTCGGGTACGGCGCCGGCGCGTTGACCTCACCGGTCGGGCCGTAGCCGCGGCGCAGCGTCCACCGGGTGCCGTCGGCGATCGCCTGCCACGGGCCGGGGGGCTCGGGCTGCGCGCCGTACGGGTCGAGGACGAGAGTGAGCGCGCGGTCGGTCACCAGCGCGGCGACGACCTTCGGCATCGGCCGCTGCAGCTGGGTCATGTCCGCGCCCAGCTTGCGCAGCGAGTTGTCGACGAACTGGGCGGTCGGCACGTCCGACGCCAGCCGCAGGCCGACCTCGGTCTGCCGGTGACCGGCAGCCTTCGGGCCGGGGCCCTGCGCCCAGCCGCGGCGGCGCTTCAGCGCCAGCGCCAGACCGGCCGCGAGCAGCGTCGCGCCGAACCCGTACATCCCGGCTTCCTGCAGGCTGATGCCGTCGTCGGCCGCGACCGGAGTCGCCTCCGGGACGCGGGTGCCACCGGCGGCCGGTTCGCCGTGCTCGGACTGGCCGGCGCCCGGAGCGTGCGGCTCGACGGTGACACTCGGCTCCCCCGGCTTGACGTTCTTCGCACCTGGGTCGTTCTTCGCGCTGCCGATCCCGATCGACGACGGCTTCTCCATCCCTTGCTCGGAGAAACGTCCCGGGCCGGCCGTCTTCGTCTCGGGCGTCGTCCTCGTCTCGGTCTTGTTCTCGACCGTGACCTTCGGCTTGACCGCAGTCCTGGTCTCGGTGGTCGACTTGGTCGTCTTGGTGCTGACCGTCGACTTGGTGTGGTCGCCGATGCTCACGCGGACCGTGTGCACCCCCGGACCCTTGGCGTCCGCGGGCAGCCGCACCTGCCAGCCCGGCAGGATCAGGTCCGGGTTGGTCAGCCGGCGGCCGTCGGGCTGCAGCTTGTTCTTGTTGAGGTCGTAGATCTCCTTGTACCGACGGCCCTCGCCCAGGTAGCGCTCGGCGATGTCCCACAGGCAGTCGTAGTTGCGTCCCGACGGCGGGCGGACCTCGGTGTACTTGACGACCTGGCCCTTGTGGTCGTTGTTCGTCCGGACGCCGACGCTCGTCTTCGAATGCTGGCTGCTGCCGCTGAGGACCGTGCTCGCCGCCTCGGTCTGCCGGAACTGCGACCCCGAGGACTCATGCTTCACACTCACCGACGTCGGCGCGGCCGGGCCGTTCGTGGTGACCGCGCTCGCGACCGGCAGGCTGACACCCGCACCCGCCGCGATCAGTACGACGGTGCCGATCAGCCGGCGGGCCAGCACCTGCGAGCCGCCGCCGAGCGGAACCCGCGGCGAGAGACCGAGGCCGCGGATCTCCGCGACCGCCTCCGCGACCAGGCAGACCACGAAGTGCAGCCACGCGATCCAGATGAAGAACGCGATGATGCCCAGCACGGTCTCGACGCTCAGCTCGCTGAACAGCATGCTCTTGCTGGGCATCGTGTCCGGCCACGGCGTACCGAAGAAGCGCAGCAGCACGTACGGCACACCGCCGACGATCGCCAGGATCGCGAGCAGCGCGACGAAGCCCTTCAGCCGATCCGCCCCCGGACTCCCCGACCGCCGCTGCGGCAACCGCGCCGCCTGGACAGGCTCGTTCGTCCTAACCATCACGCCTCCACACCCCCACCATCAGCCACCACATCAGCCACCAATTGCCTGAACTTCCTGCACAGGCAGCCGCTGCACAGCAGTCACGTTCGCTTGACCGATCGGATTCCACCCACCGGCGTCCTTACCGACCCAGTACGAGACCTCCCAGGTGATCGTCAGCTTCACCGTGTACATCCCGTCCGGCTGACTCGCACTGGATTTCTTGTAGACGTGCTTACAGGGGTTGACCTGGTCGTTCGGATCCTTCGACTGGTCGTATCCGTCGGGGTCGTCGATCGGCGTCACACCGGCGGCGCACTTGAACGGGCCGGTGCCGTCACCGGGGTCGATCGTCAGCCGCACGACCATGCCCTGCATCGTGAGATTGTGCTTCGGGTCGAAGTACCCGCTGGTCATCTCCTCCGGCGTGTACTTGCCGATGTCGCTCTTGACCGCTATCGAACTTTCCGGGGTCAGGGTGAAGTAGGCGGGAACGTTCACGCGCGGTGTGTAGGTCGGCATGATCTGCAGCGCCGGCGGAGGATAGGTGCTTTTGAAGGGCCACCAGAACTGGTTCATGTAGTCCGGGAACGGGCACTGGGCGCGCTCCTCGGGGCCGACCGCGACGTATGCCCGCTCCAGGTGAGCCTCAGGTCCGCCGTTGTAGCTGTCGAGCGTGTAGTCGGTGATCGTGATCCGCAGCACCCACATCTTGCCTTCCGGCGCCCGCGGCAGCCTGATGCCCTCAGGGATGTCGAAATCACGGCACGGCACGAACGGTCTGCCGCGCAGGCGCTCGCGCCACGTCGGAGGCGGCTGGCCGCCTGTGTAAGCCTTGCCGGAGCTGCAGTACGCACCGAAGCCGACCGAGTTCACGTACATGCTGCAGACCTTGTTCCCGGTCTGGATCGTGTCTGCGGTAGCTGTGGTGGCGGAGACCGCCGTGAGTAGTGCGAGTACAACGCTCAGGACGAGCAGTGTGCGACCTACTCGATTGTGCATCCTCACTCCCCAGACTCGTCTTCCCGCAGGTTATCGTCGACCAGGGGCATCATGCCCGGTGCCCAGTGCCCCGTCACCTCTTCGCAACCTCGAATGCCAGGCTTCCGGACTAGGCCGGATATCGCATTCCGGCGCAGTTGACGCCCTTGCTGGTGGCCACGCGGTACGGCAGCCAGCCCAGCCCGGTCTTGATCATCTCGAAGACCTCCGGCGAACCGTTCGGAGCGACGACCACCCACTTCCGCGCCTTCGGATCCCAGTACTGCGCGGTCTGCGAACGGCACATCTGAACCGCCACGGTGCCGTCCTGTGTGCTGGCCGCGCCGACCACCACCACACTTCCCGGCGGCTTCATCACCCAGCCGTTGCGCTTGGCATCCGCGATCTCCTGCGACACGTCGGCGTAGAAGAAGGACGGGAAGCGCTTCTTCAGGATGGTGTCGTCCTTCGACACCAGGGCCTGGAAGTACAGCGGGTAGCTGGTCACGAGGCCTTGGACGGCGGGGTTGGAGGCGAAGTTCCCCGCCTCCACAATCAGCTGCTTCGGCTGGGCGGTCGGCTTGACGGTCGTGGTGGCGGCCTCCGTCGGGGCGGTGCTGGGCTCCTCGGACGGCGTGCTCGAGGTGGTGGTCGTGCCGGAGTCGCCGCCGACCGGTACGGGACGGCTGCCGTCGGTCGAGTCCTTGCTGCAGGCACCGAGCAGCAGGATCGCCGTCAGAGTGAGGGCTGGGAGGGCAAGCCTACGCACGAACGGAATCCTCCGGGTTCTAGCGCCCGCTCGGCGGCGAGCTTGTGGGGCCTGATGGGCTGTCAGTCGGTGGGGTTCCGGACGGGTCCGGAGTCGGCGTCACGTTCGGGGTGCAGGTGGCCGGGAAGGGGAACGGGGACAGCGTCCAGATCGGCGTCGGTGAACCTACAGTCCAAGTCGGGCACGGCAGGTCGATCGTGGGCGGGCGGGGGTTGCTCGTGGGTGCGCCGGGGCCGTCGGTGGTTGGGTTCACCACGATCGGGGGGATGGTGGGGCTGTCGTCGGCCTTGGTGATGCCTTGTTCGGCGTGGGCCTGGCCGGTGCCGGTGGCTTTGAGGGATTGTTTGCCGACGAGGCCGAGGAACGTTGTCTTGTTGGCGATGTCGACCTGGATGTCGACCTCTTTGTCGGTCAGGGTGGTGGGGCGGCACGCGGTGACCGCGGGGTCGTTGGAGCGGACCTGGCCGCAGAACTCGGTGATCGCGGCGGCTGCCTTGGCGGTGTCGATCTTGGCCTCGGCGACGTTCAGCTGGATGGCGGCGGCGCCGACGCGGGCGGCTTCCTGGGCGTAGCCGATCGCCCGGGAGCGGGCGCCGAGCTGGCGGCCGCCGTCGATGACCAGGCCGGCCAGGGTGAAGATCATCACCGCGAGGATCGCGACCGCGGGGCTCAGCGCACCGCGCGGGATGCGCCGGTGGTTGCGCCGGGCATCGATCCGGAAGAAGTCCACGAGCTTACGAGCCGTCACCGCGCACCCCCCGGTACGGGTCGAGCGAGGACGTGAAGCGCTTGGTGATCTTGGTGTCGCCGCCGAGACCGAGCAGCCCCAGGTCGCGGTAGTTGATCGTGCAGGTGACCTCGACCGACAGCGGCGAACCGGCCGTGAACCCGGTCGTGATCGAACCCGAGGCGGACTGCTTGCAGGACTCCACCGCCTGGCTCATCGCGGCGGTGACGGCCTGGTCGACGCGGCCCTGGCCCTCTTGCAGCGACCGCGCCTGGCTGGCCCCGCGGGCACCGTCCCGGGCGGCGCCCTCCAGCAGCGAGGACGTCTGGAAGTACCGCCCGCAGGCGAGCAAGAACATGAACAGCGCCAGCAGCACGGGCGCCAGGATGACCATCTCCAGCGCCAGCGTGCCGCGCTCACGGCGCCGGGCAAGTAACCGGCGAACCCCCAGCATCCGCATCCTCACTTGTCGGCGTCGAACTGCTCGATCGGGCCGGTGGCGGTCCGGCTCACCTTCAGCGTCAGGCCCGGCACCAGCGAGACGGTGTCGCCGGTGACCGTGAACGAGACCGTGCCTTCCGGGCTGTTGTACGCCGGGAACGGCACGGTGGCATTCCGCAGCGTCGTACCGCCGAGCTGCTGCGCGTACGACTGGATGTCCGCCCGCACCTTCTCCCCCACGGCCGTGGTGTAGACGGGCGGCTGCACCAGCCGCAGCCGGGAGACGCCCTCCTGCGCCGCGTTCAGCGCGACGGACCGCCCGTACAGCCACAGGGCGGTCTGGATGGAGACGAAGATCAGGGTGAGGATCGCCGGCGCGAGGATGGCCAGCTCGAGCGTGCTGACACCTCGCTCCGACCGTCTCCGCCGAACGCCCTTCCGCTCCGGTCGACTCAGCCGCCCCAGCCGCATGGATCTGTCCGTCAGCCCTTGTCGATGTCGGCGGTGTGCTTGTCGATGACCTTCTTCACCACGGCACCGATCGCGAGCGCGGCGACGACCAGGATCCCCGAGATGATCGCCCATTCGAGCGCGGACGCGCCCAGCTCGGTGTGGCCCTGCTTGGCACGGGCCCGCTGGGCCTGCGCCCGGGCAACTGCATAGCCGGCCATCGTGCGCCAGAACATCAACTCCGAGGTCATTCGCATGCCTTCCAGATCGTGAGGCCGAAGCAGGCCTCAGTATGCCGGGTTCGACGGACCATTCCGTCCAACGGATCCCTTGCCGCCCGCATTGTCCGGATCAACTTCCGAGGATCGCCGCGCCGGCCGGGAAGCCCAGGAACAGGAAGAACGCCGCGATCATGACGAGCTGCGCGACCAGCATCGACTGGGAGCGCTCACCCGCCTTGCCTTCCACGTCGGCCAGCTCCTTGCGCCGCAGCGACGCCGCCCGGGCGAGCAGCGACGAGCGGATCTTCGCGCCCTCGTCACCGGCCAGGGCCAGCGCCGAGGCCAGGTCGCGCAGTTCCTCGACGCCGAGGTCCTCGCCCAGCCGGGCCATCGCGTCCCACGGCGTGATGCCGATCAGCCGCGCGTTCGCCAGGGCCTGCCGGATCCGGGCCATCGCCCAGTGCTCGCCGATCGTCGACGCGGTCATCAGCGCCTCGGGCAGACCGCGGCCGCCGGCGAGGTTCATCGCGACCAGGTCCAGGAAGCTGCCGACCACGTGCCGGAAGTCCCGGCGCCGCTTCTCCGCCTCCTGCCGCAGTGCCAGGTCGGGCAGGAAGAACGCCAGCGCCATGAACGCCAGCGTCACGATCGCCGGCGCCGGGCCGGGCGCCGTGATCCCGATCGCGGAGAACAGGAACAGCACGATCGGGATGAAGATCATCGCGCCGAGTGCGAAGAACACCTTGGTGGCGAGCATCGCGGCGAACGGCCGGTTCATCACCGCGAGGTCGCTGCGCAGTCTGCCGAACGCCCAGCCGCGCGCGTTGGCCTCCGCCTCGAGCCGACGGCCGAGGGTCTCCCGCGCGCGGTCCACCCCGCCGAGCCGCCGCTCGCCGGCGGCGCTGGTGGTGGCACCGCTCATGTAGCCACCGCGGCCCGCGTCGATCCGCGCGATCGTGGACAGCACGTTGGCCCGTGGCTTGATGAACATCCGGACCAGCACGTACACACCGAGGCCGGCGATACCGCCGGTGATGAAGGCCCAGGTCATCCGCTCACCGTTTCCATCCGCTCGCTCCCCGGCCGGTTCGACCGGTCGTCGACGACGCCGATCAGGAACCGCTCCGGCACCTCGATCTTCGCCAGCCGCCGCAGCCACAGCAGGCCGAGCGCATAGAGCCCGATCACCACCGTGAGCACGACCTGGCCGATGAAGCTCGTGTACGGCGCCATGTACGCCGAATTGAACAGCACCTGGCTGGCAGCCATCACCAGCGTGATCGCGACCACCACTTGTACGCTGCGCCGGGTGGAACGGCGCTCCGCCGCCACCTTCCGCCGTACGTCGAGCTCCTCGCGGGCCGAGTCCGCCAGCGCGCCGAGCACCTCCCGCAGACCGGGACCGCGCAGCCTGGCGTTCAGCACCAGGGCGGCGACGATCAGGTCGGCGGACGGGTCGTCCAGGTCGTCGGCGAACCGCATCAGGGCCGACGGCAACGGTTCGCGGATCCGCAACCGGTCGACGAGCAGGTTCAGGCTGGGCTTGATCGCGGGCGCCGCGTTCACCGCGGTCGCCGGGATCGCCTGTTCCAGGCCGACCGCGCCGGCGATGGTGTCGCGCAGCGCCTCGGTCCAGCTGGCGAGCGCGTCCAGGCGGTCGATCGCCCGGCGTTCCTCACCGGTGCCGCCGAAGAACCGGTCCGCCATCCCGGCCAGCAGGCCGAGGGCGACCGCGAGCACGAGCCAGCGGGTCACCACCAGCACGAGCAGGCCGACCGCGAGCGCGGCGCCGAGCCGGATCATGTTCTTGCGGTGGTCGGCGCCGCGGTTGCGGAACAGCGACGGGGTCTCGTCCTTCGGCTCGGTGCCGCGGAGCGCGACGATCAGCAGCATCACCGCGCCGCCGACCACCGCGCCGCACAGCAGCGCCCCCAGAGTTCTGTTGCTCATCGGCGTCCTCGCTTCGCTCCGGGCGCCGACGAGGCACGAATCGGACCGTGCTTGATGGTGACCTCGCTCCGCTCGCTCACTGCCTCACGCCCACGTTCCGTGGACGAGCGGCTGGTACCCGAAGTGCTCGAGCTCGTCCATGCAGGCGATCGGCGCGTGCGCCGCGGCGCGGCCGTCCGGTCCCGGGGCGAACACCTCGCCGGACAGCACCCGGCCGTCCCATCCGGTGACCTCCCGGATGCTCTCGACGTACCGGCTGAGGCCGCCGCCGCGCGAGTAGTCGTTGTGCTTGCGGACGAACACGACGAAGTCGAGCGCGCCGGCGATCAGCATCTGGGTGGCGTCCATCGGCAGCCGCTCCATCGCCTGGATCGCGTAGGTGCTGATCCGGTTGAACACCTCCATCGAGCTGTTCGAGTGGATCGTCGACAGCGAGCCGTCGTTGCCCTGGCTCATCGCGTTCAGCATCGTGACGATCTCGTCGCCGAGCACCTCACCGACGATGACGCGGGACGGGTTCATCCGCAGCGACCGGCGGACCAGGTCGGCCATGCTCACCAGGCCGACGCCCTCGGAGTTCGGCAGCCGCTCCTCGAACGCGACCACGTTCGGGTGCAGGTCCTTGAACTCGCCGAGGCCGAGCTCGAGCGAGCGCTCGACGGTGATCAGCCGCTCGTGCGGCTGGATCTCGTTGGCCAGCGCGCGCAGCAGCGTCGTCTTCCCGGAGTTCGTCGCGCCGGCGATCATGATGTTCTTGCGGGCCGCGACCGCCGCGCGCAGAAACGAGCCGACGTCGTCGGTCAGCGTGCCGTTGGCGACCAGGTCCTTCAGGAACACCTTGCCGAGCCGGGCCCGCCGGATCGAGACCGCGGGCCGCGACGTCACGCCCATCACCGCCGACAGGCGGGACCCGTCCGGCAGCCGCAGGTCCAGCTGCGGGTTCGCCGAGTCGAACGGGCGGCTGGTCAGGCCGGCGTGGGCCGCCAGCACCTGGATCAGCTCGACCAGTTCGTCGTCGCTCTCGGCGACCGGCCCCGGGGTCTCCTCGCGGCCGTCGCCGTACTGCACGAAGACCTGGTCGCAGCCGTTGATGTCGATGTTCTCGACCTCGGGGTCGTCGATCAGCGGCTGCAGCCGGCCGACGCCGAACAGCGCCGAGTGGATCGCGCCGGCGATCTGCGCGTCGTCGTCCGGGGTCGGCGGCGTCCGGCCCTCGGCCAGCTCGTACCGCGCGTAGTCCTCGAGCACCTGCACGATCAGCGACCGCGCGTACTCCCGCTCGTCCTCCGCGCTCATCGGAGGTACGCCGTTCACCTGGTCGCGGCGGCGCTGCTCGTTCAGCCGCTCCGCGACCTGGACGCGCAGTTTGCGGACCAGCTCCTGATCAGCGCTCACCGGTAATCACCCGGCGGGAACGCGGCGTTGGCCATGTCGAAGTCCTGCGGCGGCGGCGCGGACACCAGCGACGCCATCTCGGCGGTGATCGCGGTCGCGGACCGGATCAGCTGGGTCTTGTCGAGCCGGCCGTGGCCGCGCCCGTCGAAGAACGCCGCACCGGCCGGGTCGTACGCCAGGTGCCAGCGGTGCCGGACCGGCAGGGACATCGCGTCCAGCACGGACCAGACCTGCTTCACGCCGTCGCGCTGCTTCGGGTCGGCCACGACGACCACGCCGAGCTGTGCGTCGACGTGGTGCACCAGCGTCGACAGCCGCTCCCGCAGGTGCGCCACCGACGAGCCGGTCGCCGTACACACCAGGACGACGAGGCGGGCGGACTGGATGACCGGCAGCTGCGGCGAGGACGCACCGATCCGCCCGCAGTCGGCCAGCACGTCGCCGTGCTGCATCTGGTTGAAGGAGATGCCGAGCGGATGCCAGAGGCCGCCCATGCCACCCACCTGCTCAGGCGAGCGCACGCCGAGCAGTACGTCGAGACCGCCGTCGAGCTGCTGGCTGTGCGCGAGGATGACCTCGTCCCCCAGCCCTTTACGGCTCGCCGCGGCCAGACTGACCAGGCCGCGGTCGGAGTTCAGCGCGGCGCCGGCCGGGCCGGTCATCCGGATCGCCACGTCACTGCCGGCCGGGTCGCACTCGGCCAGCAGCACCTGCCGCGGCCAGAGCGCACCGAAGACCAGACTTGCTGTGGTCACGCCGGGCGAGCCCTTTGCGCTCGCCAGTGCCACCAGTGCCATCAGTTGGCCCCGCTACGTTCGACGTCCGGCGTGGTGCCCGGCGCCAGCTTCACCAGGACCAGGGTCTTGGCAGCTGCCGCGGCCGCGACCGTCGTGATGTCCTCCGCCGGGATCATGATCGTCACGTTGAGCGAGCTGTTCGCGCTCGTCTTGCTGTCGGTGATCGCACCGATAGTCGAGGTCACCTTGGCCGCGCTGACCAGCGGGACCGCGGCGCCCTCCTGGTTGGCCGAAGGCACCCGGATGACCTTGACGACGTCGCCGACGAGGAGTCCGTCCGACGGCGCCCGCCCGGCCTCGAGGGTGACACCGACCAGCGCACCGCCGGCCGGGATCGGCTGCTCACCCTCCTTGGTGAGGCTGTCCGGGGTGACGAACTGGTCCTTGTACAGCCAGGTCTTGGTGTAGCGGCCGAGGTACTTGTTCGCCTCCGACCACGGGATCAGCCCGCCGGTGGCGCCGGCCAGGTCACCGCGGGAGAAGTCCTTGGACTCCAGCTTGTGGCCGGGCGGGAGCGTGTCGGCGACCGCGACGAAGTCGGAGCGATTGCCGCTGTTCAACGCGATCAAGGCGGACCCGGCGGCGCCGAGCAGGATCAGGATCACCGCGAGCGCGGCCAGGGCGGGGCGCCGTTCCCGGCTGCCCGGGAGGCGGGTCGCCGCGCCACCCGCCGATCGGCCCGCTGCGCGGGCGCCTGGGGAAGAGGTACGCGTGGAGGACGAGAGACTCACGCGCCTACCGTAATGGCAGCGAGGTGCCATCCGCGCCAGCCGGTCACTGCCGTTACCGCGCCGCGACCCGCTCCAGCTCGTCGGGCCGGAGCAGCTGGTTGAAGGTGCCCGGCCCGCCGTACAACTGGTCTAGATAGGCGTACATGGCGCGCAGGCACAGCCCGACCTGACGCTCCCAGCCCGGCCGTCCTTCCAGCCACACCACGAGGTCCCGTCCTTCGGCCAGCGTGACGGCCGCGTTCACCGGCTGGACGAGCCGGTCCGTCTCGGGGTCCGGCTCGATCCGCGGTCCGCGGGCCTCCTGGACCGCCGCGGCCAGCGCCGCTTGCTCGGCACCGGTGCGGAAGTAGTCGAACCCATGCTTGCCGTGCAGCAGGTCGAGGTACTCGCAGAGCGCGAGGAACAGCTCGATGCCGTCGTACTCCCGGCCGTCACCGGCGTGGTGCCGCAGCTGCGCGACCGTGCTACGAGCCTGAGGGATGTTCCAATCGGAGTCTCCCAGCTTCTCCCACATGGACTCGATCCTAGGCGGACCCCCGGCGTAAATCGTTAACAGTTCGGGTGGTTCGAGTAGCTGGCGAGTAACCGTTTGTTTGCTAAATTCCGGAACCAGAGGGTCCTGGTGACAACTGGTGAGCACCAGGCCTCTCACGGGAGAGGTGATTCGGCTGACTACACCGACGTTGTCCGCCGCAGATCCGACGACTCGCGCCCGCTGGGCCGTCGGAAACGCGCTCGGGATTCTGCACCCCTCGGCGGTGCCGCTGCGTGACGGGCGGGTCCGGTTGACCGCCCGCGACGATCTGCTGTCATCGCGCGCGATGCGCGCGATCGAGGAACTGCTCGCCCAACGGGCCGCGGACCGGATCAGCGACGATCGCCTGCTGGCGGAAGCCGTCAGCGCGGTCGCCGGCGCGCGCGGGCCGGCTGCACATCCTCGAAGTACAACGGCTGATCCGCTTCATGTCGAAGGTCGTGATCTGCGTCGTCCCGG